>JBATEA010000135.1:0-5055 GCA_049663745.1 Steroidobacteraceae bacterium
GGTCGTAATCGCGGGACTTGTTGAGGAAATACTCGACACCCAGCGCGGCAGCCCGCCGCTGGTACTCCGGCAGCACGTAATTCGTGAACACGATGACCATCGGCCGCTTGCTCCCGAGCCGCTCCAGGACCCCGAAGCCCGTGCCGTGCTTCAGCTGCAGGTCGAGGATGATGGCGTCAATGCCGTTGCCGCTCGCGGCCTCGACGGCGGAGGACTCGTCGGTGACGGCCGCGACCAGCTCGATGCCGTCGAGCGTGGCGATCGTCTCGCGAAGCCGGTCCGTCAGCACCCGTGAATCCTCGACCAGCAGTACGCGAAACACGTCCGATGCCTACCGGATCAGGTCATTGCGCAACGCATACGTGGTGATGTCGGCGTTGGTCTGGAAATTCATTTTCTCGAGCACGCGGCTGCGATAGGTGCTGACCGTCTTGACGCTGAGGCAAAGTTCGCGCGCGATCGCCGAGACCGAGCTGCCGCTCGCGAGCTTGCAGAAGATCTGGAACTCGCGTTCCGAAAGCTGCTGGTGAATGGGCTTGTCGCCTCCGGCGCCGTCGATTTCGGAAAGCAGCAGTTCCGACATGGTCGGGCTGATGTAGCGCCGCCCCGCGAGAACCGCATGCACGGCATTCAACAGCTGCTCGGCCGCGCTCTCCTTGCCCAGGAAGCCATGTGCACCCGCCCTCAGCATGTTGATGGCGTACTGGCGTTCCGGGAAGCCGCTCAGGATCAGGACCCGCGTGTCCGGGAACCCGGAGCGCACATGGCGCAGGATGTCGAGTCCGCTACGGTCCGGCATGCCGATATCGAGGATCAGGAGGTCCCAGTGCGCCTCGCGCAGGCGGTCGAGCGTCTCCTGCCCGCTGGCGGCCGTGCCGGTCTCGCCGATCGCGGCATCCTCGCCGAGGAGCTGCATCAGCCCGGCGCGAACCACCGGGTGGTCGTCCGCTATCAGTACCCTGGCTGTCGACATGACAGCGCTATCTTACCCATCCAGCCCCGGAAACCGGCATATCCGGTGTCGCAAATCGGCGCAGACAAGCCGCAGACGTAGTGTCGGAATTGTCCGACACCCCTGCCTTGGCATAACGCCGCGCCTGTTCTATAGGTCGTTGGCCATGCGATCGCTCATCGGCACACGCAGGGTCTACGCGCCCCTCCTGGTGGGTGTCGCATTGATCGTCGCCATGTTCCTGGTCGCAGAATCCGGCCACTCGCGGTTGCGGGACGCGACCGTGGTCATCGCCGAATCCCAGCAGCGCCAGGCGCAGCTGTCGCGCTACCTGCAGCTCCTGCTCGAAGCGGAAACCGCCCAGCGGGGATTCCTGCTGACCGAGGACACGCGCTACCTGCGCCAGTTCGACCCGGCGGTCCAGCAGCTCGATCCGTTGCTCGACCAGATCATCGGGAGCTTTGAGCAATCCAGCCTGCCGGCGGAAGTGGCGAAAGCCGAGCAGCTGCGCAAGCTGAGCGGCGTGAAACTCGGGGAAATGCTGGGTTCCCTGCGGCTCTACGGCGAAAGCGACCTGCAGGCCGCACTCGCGCTGATCAACACCGACATCGGCGAGAAGTCGATGGCGGACATCCGCGGCATCGTCACCGAGCTCGCCGAATTCGAGGACGAGCGCGTGCGCCTGGCGACGGAAAGCTGGCGCGAAGACCTGCGCAGCTCCCGGCTGCTGCTCGCTGCGGCGACGCTGCTGAGCCTGATCCTGATGGTGATGGTCGGCGTGCAGATTGCCCGCGACATCGGCCGTCGCGAACGCGACCGCGCGGAACTGGGCGAACGCAACCGGGAACTCGACCGGGTGGTCAAGCAGCGCACGGCGACGCTTTTCAACCTCTCCAGCAACCTTCAGCAGCTCACCGAGCGCGAAAAGGCCGCCCTCGCCCGCGAGCTGCACGATGAGCTGGGGGGCCTGCTGGTGGCGACCAAGATCGATGTCTCCTGGTTGCGACGCCAGTGCGACGATGGAACGCCGGGCAGCGCGCTACGCTGGGAGCGGGTTCTCCGTTGCCTGGACGAGGGACTCGACCTCAAGCGGCGCGTCATCGAGAACCTTCGCCCGACGCTGCTCGATAACGTCGGGCTGGTCGCGGCGCTGCGCTGGCTGGTGGACGAGACCATCCGGCGCGCGGGAATTGCCTGCACGGAGGAATATGCCGAGCCGCTGCCGGAGCTGCCGCCCGATACCCGCATCGCGGTATTCCGCGTGGTGCAGGAGTGCCTGATGAACATCCTGAAGCATGCACAGGCGAAATCGGTCCATCTCCTGGTCTCGACCGACGGCCAGGGGCTCGCCGTGACCGTCCGCGACGATGGCGTCGGCCTCGACGAAGAGCGCATCGAAGTGCCGCAGGCGCACGGCCTGCTCGGGATGCGTCACCGGGTCGAGGCGCTCGGCGGCCAGCTGCGGATCCAGTCGCTCGGCGCCGGCCGCGGCACGCAGATCTCATTCGCGCTGCCCGGCGAGAACGCCCGCCGTAGCGGCGGCAACGAATCCCTGGTTGCCATGCTGCTGGCCGGCTTCCTGATCCTGGCGGGATGCGGCGATGCGCCGAAAAGCGCGGCGCATGTCGCCGCTTCGCCCCCGCCCCCGCCCGCGGCGTCAGCGGCTTCCCAGACAACGAGCTACGAGGTCGCCATCGCGATCGCCGCCGCCAATCGCAATCGCGACCTGAAGCAATGTGATGCCGGACCCGTGCCCGAACGCAAGGACTGCGAGGCCAGGGTGGGAGCCGAGTGGGAAGCGACCAAGGGCTCGCTCGAAGACTTACGTGGCAATCAGTCCTAGGCCTACAGAGCGCGAAGCCCGCGCCCTGCATGCTGGCAGAGCGCTGCGGATGGGCCGTGGCGCTTCCCGTCAACTCAAGGAGAGAGCCATGAACTGGGACCGCATCGAAGGAAGCTGGAAGCAGCTGCAGGGCAGGGTCCGCCAGCAGTGGGGCAAGCTCACGGACGACGAGATCGACAAGATCGAGGGCAAGCGCGAAGAACTGGCCGGCCACATCCAGAAGGCCTATGGGGTCTCGAAGGACGAGGCCGAGCGCCAGATCGAGAAATTCCGGAAATCACTGTCGGGCAATCGCGAACCGCGCCCGGACAGGGATATGCGCGACGAGAATCGCGCGCAACATAGCTGAAATCACAGGACTGGAGGCGCCGGCCTGACCGGCGCCTCCGCACGGAAATGACACTCCTCCCCCCACACGTGACGATAGCGCACGTCACCCTGCCGCCATTGGGCTATGCCTACGATGCGCTCGATCCCGCGTATGCGACGGAACTGCTGGAACTGCATTACGCCGGTCATCACCGCGCCTACGTCGACGGCGCCAACCACGCATTTGAGGCGCTCGCCGAGGCGCGCGCCCGCAGCGATTTCCGTCATATCAACCAGCTCGAGAAGGATCTCGCATTCAATTTGTCCGGCCATGTGCTGCATTCGATTTTCTGGCGCAACATCGCGCCCAAGAACGGCTCGCGGCCCTCCGCCCGGCTGGAATCCTGTGTCCGCGAAGCCTTCGGAGACTTCGACGCGCTGCGCCAGCAATTCGGCGCCGCGGGCACGGCGCTCCAGGGCTCCGGCTGGGTGGTGCTGTCCTGGGAACCGACCCTGGGAACCTTGCTGATCGAACAGATCCATGAGCACCAGGGCAATTGTTGCGTCGGGAGCGTGCCGCTTCTCGTGATGGACATGTGGGAGCACGCGTACTACCTGCAGTACAGCAACCGCAAGCAGCTCTGGACCGTCAGCTTCTGGGACCTGATCAACTGGGGGGACGTCGCGCGCCGGCTCGAACGTGCCATGTGCGCAGACCTGGCGCTCGACCCGACGCCCGGGAAGGAAATCCACGGGGTCGTCACGCCGTTCCGGCGCGATCGCCTGTGAATCCGACCTGCATCCGTCAGTTACTCGGTGCGGTCCTGCCGAGTCCGGCTTTGTCCTACAGGACCTCGAAGTATCGTCCGACTTTGTCGGCCGGTGCAGCGGCACAACATTGCGCCGCACAGTTATCGCTCATTGAGTACAAGGAGTTGGCCAACATGATGATCAAGCAAGCACTCGTAGCAGCGATTGCGGGCGTTGCATTTGCAGGCGGCCTCGCATTTGCCGAAGAGAAAGCCCTGGACCAGCAGGTCGCACAGGCCCCGACCACTGGCAAGGAAACCGTCGTCGAGAAGATCGACGATGCCGCCCTGACGGGCAAGGTCAAGGCCGCATTGATCGCGAACGCGGACACCAAGGCCTATCAGATCAATGTCGAAACGCAGCAGGGTGTCGTTCGCCTGCTCGGCGCCGTTGACAATGCCAAGGCCAAGACTGCGGCCTCGACTGTCGCCATGTCGGTCAAGGGCGTGAAGGAAGTCAAGAACGAGCTGACGCTCAAGGGCACCTGACGCCTATTGGCGACACTACAGCTTGAGCCAGGAGCCCGCGCCGAAAAGCGCGGGCTCTTTTTTTTCATGTCAGTTCCATCGGGCCGAGGTGTCTGTGTGCGCCGACACCCCTTGGGTTGTCATGCTGCGCAGTAGTGCGACACTGCGGCACGAGTTTAAAAGCTCGACATCGAGAACATCAACGAGGAGACGGAGACATGATGATCAAACAGATACTTGGCGCGGTAGTCGCCAGCACCGCATTGATGAGCGGCGTCGCCATCAGCCAGGACACCCCCCCGGAACAGCAGGTCGCCCCGGCCCAGACCACTGCCGCTGAAGCGACAGCTGAGAAGGTCGACGATGGGATGCTGGCCGTGAACGTCAAGGCAGCCCTGGTCGAGAGCCCGGATACGCAGGCTTATCAGATCAACGTCGAGTCGCAGGAAGGCATCGTTCGCCTGCTCGGCGCCGTCGACAATGCGAAGGCCAAGGAAGCGGCAACGACCGTCGCGAAGTCAGTGAAAGGCGTGAAGGAAATCAAGAACGAGCTCACTGTCACGGGAACCTGATACAACCGCGAAATTGCAGCTTGAGCCAAGGGCCCGCGCCGAAAAGCGCGGGCCTTTTTCAATTGGTGCCGGGTCGCAGTTCCGCAGTTCGTCGGGGCGAAC
>JBATEA010000136.1:0-2396 GCA_049663745.1 Steroidobacteraceae bacterium
GGCGTCGATTCCGCCAGGCCCCCGATGTTCCTGCCATTCCAGCTGCGCGGCATGAAGCTCGAGAACCGCGTCGTCGTCTCGCCGATGGATCAATACCTCGCAGTGGACGGCATTCCCGGCGACTGGCACCTGGTGCATCTCGGCGCGCGCGCGACTGGCGGCGCGGGCCTCGTGTTCACTGAAATGAACTGCGTATCCCCCGAAGGGCGCATCTCGCCCGGCTGCACGGGACTCTGGAACGAAGCGCAGCGCGATGCCTGGCGGCGCATCGTGGGCTTTGTGCATGGCGCGAGTCCCGCGAAGTTCTGCGTTCAGCTCGGGCATTCGGGCCGCAAGGGCTCGACGCAGCTCGGATGGGAAGAATCGGATCACCCGCTGCCGGCCGGCAACTGGGAGACGATCGCACCGTCAGCGATACCTTATTACGAGGGCATCAGCGCGCCGCCGCGCGCGATGACTCGCGCCGACATGGACAAGGTGCAAGCTGAATTTCTGCGCGCAACGCGGTATGGCGCGGAAGCCGGCTTCGACATGCTGGAACTGCATATGGCGCACGGCTACCTGCTGGCGAGCTTCCTGTCGCCGCTGACCAACCGGCGCGAGGACGAATACGGCGGCCCGGTTGCCAATCGCCTGCGCTTTCCGCTGGAGATTCTCGCCGCGGTCCGCAAGACCTGGCCGGCGGACCGGCCACTCTCCGTGCGGCTGTCCGCGAGCGACTGGGCGGACGGCGGCCTGCGCGAGGCGGAGCTGCTCGACATCGCGCGCGCGATGAAATCCGCAGGCGCCGACATCCTCGATCTCTCGAGCGGACAGACCGTGCCCTGGCAGAAGCCCGTGTACGGGCGCATGTGGCAGACGCCGTTCTCGGACCAGGTCCGGAATCTCGTCGGCATACCGACCATTGCGGTCGGCAACATCTTCGAAGCGGATCATGTGAACTCGATCGTCGCTTCGGGCCGCGCAGACCTGTGCGCACTGGCACGCCCGCACCTGGCCGACGCGGCCTGGACGCTGCACGCCGCGGCAGCACAGGGCTATCGCGAGCAATGGTGGCCAAAGCCCTACGAAACCGCGCGCCGCCAGCTCGAGCGCAATCTCGAGCGCGCGGCGCAGATGGCGGGGCCGGTCTGATGCCGCGCAGCGCGACCGACGCCGAGACCCGCATCGTAAGCGATGATCACGCCGCGATCCGGCTGTGGCTGCGCATGCTCGCGACCAACCGCCTGATCGAGACGCGCACGCGGCGGTTGCTGCATGAGCGGTTTGCGACCACGCTGCCGCGCTTCGACCTGATGGCGCAGCTCGAGCGCGTCCCCGGCGGACTCAAGATGGGCGAGCTTTCGAAGCGCATGATGGTGACCGGTGGAAACGTCACCGGCATCACCGACATGCTGGAACGGGAGGGCCTGGTCGAGCGCGTGGACGATCCGGACGACCGCCGTGCCTGGCTGGTCCGGCTGACGCCCGCGGGGCGGCGCGCATTCGCCGCGATGGCGCGCGAACACGAACGCTGGGTCGTCGGGACGTTCGGGACCCTGAGCGCGCGCGAAATGTCGGTGATGGCGGGCTTCCTGGGGCGCCTGAAGACGCATGTCCGTTCACTGGAGGGGCGAGACGCATGAGCATCGAATCGGCAAAGCATTTCCTGTGGCGCGTCGAGGGCAGGGTCGGCCGCGTGACGCTGAACCGCCCCGAGCGCAAGAACCCGCTCACCTTCGAGTCCTACGCGGAGCTGCGCGACCTGTTCCGGGCGCTGACGACCGACGGTGTGGTGCGCGCGGTCGTCATAGACGGCGCGGGCGGCAATTTCTGCTCGGGCGGCGACGTGCACGAGATCATCGGGCCGCTGACCAGGATGGACAAACCGGGACTGCTGAATTTCACGCGCATGACCGGCGACCTGGTGCGCGCGATGCGCGCCTGCCCGCAACCGATCATCGCGGCCGTTGACGGCAGCTGCGCCGGAGCGGGAGCGATCATCGCGCTCGCTTCCGATTTCCGCTTCGCGACACCTGCCGCGCGCACGGCTTTCCTGTTCGTGCGCGTGGGGCTCGCCGGCTGCGACATGGGCGCCTGTGCGCTGCTGCCGCGGGTGATCGGCCAGGGCCGTGCCGCCGAACTCCTGTACACCGGGCGTGCATTCACCGCGGAGGAGGGCGAGCGCTGGGGCTTCTACAATTCGATCGTGCAGCCGGATGGCCTGTTGACGGAGGCGATGCGGCTCGCAAACGAGATCGCGTCAGGACCGACCTTTGCGCACGCGATGACGAAGAAGATGCTGCATCGCGAGTGGAACATGGGCATCGACGAGGCGCTCGATGCGGAGGGCAAGGCGCAGGCCGTCTGCATGCAGACCGGGGATTTCCAGCGCGCCTACGAGGCTTTCGCGACGA
>JBATEA010000137.1:0-1988 GCA_049663745.1 Steroidobacteraceae bacterium
CCCCTAAGGCGGATCCGACTGCAAAAGCAGCGACTAGGGCTGCATCATCGCGCAGCCCAAGCACAGGGGTGGCGAAAAGTGCGGCATATGGGACTGCAATGCTCAGACCTCCCGCGAGTACCACGAATGTGACCCGCCTAAGCCACATTCCCTTGTGATTGAGGGCCAGCACGACGGCGCAACCGTGCAGCAGACCGTAGAGCATGGAAAGGAATGAGATGCGGTCAGGCCAAAGTGGTAGCGACAGAGGAAGCAGTCCAATGAGTACCAACACGGCCACTGCTAAGAGTCCGAAATGAAGTGGGTACGCAATGATGGTCATGACCGCTAACTACAATTGGATGTCATCGATGACTGTTTGTTTTACGTCATTTGTGACTGTTAATCACCCGCAACGCGCGTAAGTGATTGAGTAGACAGGATTCGTCATCGCTGTGACGCCTGCCAACCGGGCGGCAGGTAGTAACCCTCCGCAGCTGCCGGCAGCAGCGGCCTTCCAAGGATGTGATCGGCGGCCTTTTCGGCGAGCATGATCGTCGGCGCGTTGAGATTGCCCGTCGTGATCGACGGCATGATCGAGGAATCCACGACGCGCAATCCATCGATGCCGATGACTCGCGTCTCTGAATCGACTACCGCCATCGGGTCGTCCTGCCTGCCCATCCTGCAGCTGCAGGAAGGATGAAAGGCGGTCTCGACCTTGTCGCGGACGAACGCGTCGATCTGCTCATCGCTCACGCATTCGGCGCCCGGCTGGATCTCGCGGCCGCGATAACGATCGAATGCCGGCTGCGCGAGGATCTCGCGCGTCAGGCGCATGCAGGCGCGCATCTCCGCCCAGTCGTCGGGATGGCTCAGGTAGTTGAAGCAGATCTTCGGCTTGTCGCGCGGATCCGCAGACGAGAGGTGCACCCAGCCGCGGCTCTTCGAGCGCATCGGCCCGACGTGCGCCTGGAAACCGTGCTCTTTCGCCATGGATGAACCGTCGTAGGTGACCGCGAGCGGCAGGAAATGAAACTGGATGTCGGGGCAGGGCAGGCCCGCGCGGCTCCGGATGAATCCGCCGGTCTCGAAGTGATTCGTGGCGCCGAGCCCATCCTTGAAGAGCAGCCAGCGGGCGCCAATGAGCGCCCTCGACCACAGGCTCATCGATGAATAAAGTGTGATGGGCTCCTTGCAGGCGACCTGGAAATAGAACTCCAGGTGATCCTGCAGGTTCTCGCCGACGCCCGGCATGTCGCGAACGACGCCGATGCCGTGCTGCTTCAGTTCGGCGGCCGGCCCGAGCCCCGACAGCTTCAACAGTTGCGGCGAGTTGATTGGGCCGGCGCAAACCAGAACTTCACGCCGCGCACGCACCTCGTGTAAGGCATCGCCCCTGCGATAGCGCAAGCCAACTGCGCGCTGACTGTCGAACAGGATGCCGGTCGCCAGCGCATGCGTGCGCACGGCGAGATTGCGCCGCTGCATCGCCGGGCGCAGATAGGCGTTCGCGGCGCTCGAACGGCGCCCGGCCCCGACGGTCATGTCCAGGCGCCCGAAGCCTTCCTGCTGGAATCCATTGATGTCGGCCGTCTGTGGATAGCCGGCCTGCACGCCTGCCGCGAGCCAGGCGGCATGCAGCGGATTGGCGAGCGTGCCGTAGCAGGTCTGCAGCGGGCCGGTATCGCCGCGATAGGCATCGCCACCCGCGGCGCGTGTCTCAGCGCGCCGGAAATACGGCAGCACGTCGGCATAACTCCAGCCCGCCGCGCCTTCTGCTTCCCAGCGATCGAAGTCCTGCGCATTGCCGCGCACGTAGACGAGGCCATTAATCGAGGAAGAGCCACCCAGTCCCTTGCCGCGCGGCGTGTGGATCCGGCGGCCGCCGAGATGCGGCTCGGGTTCCGTGTAATAGAACCAGTTGTACTTCTTCATGCCCATCGGAATCGCGAGCGCCGATGGCATCTGGATGAATATCGAGCGGTCCGAGCCGCCGTACTCGAGCA
>JBATEA010000138.1:0-5287 GCA_049663745.1 Steroidobacteraceae bacterium
CGGCCGCCATGCCCTGTGCGTAATGCCAGATCGCCTGCATGTACGGCAGATCGTCAGCGGGTTTTGGCGTATTCACGACCTGCTGCCAGCGGCCGAAGCGGACATCCGCGAACAAGGGTGTCATCGCGAAATTCTGCATCGCCTCGAATCCCGGCGTGCGCATCAGCTGCCGGTCGCTGGTGCGTTGCCCGGTTGCCACTGCGGCCTTGATCGCGACGTCGCTCGCGCCTTCCATGGTCGCGGCGAACCAGAGGAAATGGTGGTTATGCGGTACATAACCGAGCGGATATACGCCCGGCCCGGGCTTGCAGATTGCGAGATAAGCATCGTCTGCGCCGATCGCCGCCTGATTTGCGATGACCGCATCGTGATAGCGCCCGACCCGCGCGTAGATGTGAGCCGGCATGTGCACGAGGTGACCGGAACCCGGCAGCAGCCCACGCAGACGATCCGCCGCGGCCACGCCGCGGGCAGGATCCGGCGAAGCTTCGACGGCATGCACGTACAAGTGCAGGGCGCCGGCGTGTTCCGGGTCGCGCGCGATGACCGACTCCAGTTGCGACACGACCCCGGCGGTGTTGCCCTTCGGCTGGCCACCGTCGTCCCAGTAGTCCCAGGCTTGCAGGTCCATCATCGATTCCGCGTGCATCGTGACGGCGTCGAGATCATCGGGGTACGCCGCGGCGAGCTTGCCCATCGCCTCGGCATAGGCTTCGTCGAGCCGCCGGCGATCTTCGGGGGGGTCAGCCGCGTAACGCGCCGACAGCGCCTCGATGAAGGCACGCTCCTTGTCGGTCGCCTTGTCCGCTACTGCCTGCGCGCGCTGCAACCGGTCCCAGGCCCTGGCATTGTTGGCGGGATCCATTGCCGAGTTGACGTGGGGTCCGAGCACGAGCGCCGCGCCCCACCAGCACATGGCGCAATCCGGGTCGAGTTCCGCCGCCTTCAGATAGGAGCGCTCGGCGGCATCGTGATTGAAGCCGTATGTCATCGCCAGTCCCTGGTCGAACCAGCGCTGTACATCGGGGCCGCTCACGGTCACCGGCATGCTGTAATCGCCGAGTCCGTCAAGCAGCGTCGCGCCGACCGGCGCGAGGTCCGGTGGCGCTTGTGTCTTCATCCGGTTGTACGCGTAATAGCCACCTGCCGCTGCGGCAATAATGACGGCCGCCAACACGAGATTTCGGTTCATCCTCCCTCCCCTTGAGCCCGGACCCGCGACTCACTCGAATACTATGTTGCGACCGGGATTTCAATGCATCGCGGGCCGTCACGTCAACGGGCCCGCGATCCAGCCTGGCTTGTCAATCGGTCCTCCGGACGCTAGCTTGGCGCATTCGCGACCCTCCGTCGCCGGATCAAAGTCACGTGGGAAACACCCTATGCAATCCAGGCCCTGGCTTCGCCATTTCGCCGCGGCCGCGACTGCCGCCGTGTTGATCAGCGTTCAGGCCGGTGCCTCGCAGGCAAACGCTGCGTCCGGCAGCTACGAGGACCTGCTGTCACTGTTCGCCGGGTGGCGCGCTTTCGAAGTACCGCCGGATCGCGACGGGGCACCGGACTACACCGCCGCGACCTCCACGCGGCGCCTCGCTGAACTGGCGGACTGGCGCAAGCGGCTCGCCGCGATCGACAGCTCCTCGTGGCCGGTGGAGCAGCGTGTCGACTACGAAATCGTGCGGGCCGAGATGAACGGCATGGACTTCGACCTGCGCGTGCTCCAGCCCTGGGTGCGCGACCCTGCGTGGTACAAAATCCTGTGGACCGAACAGAGCGACACGCCGGCGCACGAGGGCCCGACCAACCATGCCACGGTGGAACTCTGGACTTATTCGTTTCCCCTGTCGAAGGAGGCAGAAGCCAAGCTCGCGCGCGGACTCTCGGCGATTCCGCCACTGTGCGCGCAGGCGCGCGGCAACCTGACGGGCAATGCGCGCGATCTATGGATCACGGGTGCGGGCACGCTGCGCACCCAGGTCGCCGACCTCGACGCCCTCGCGGAAAAGACCCGCAGCAACGGGCGAGTCCTGAAGAAGGCGATCGCCGACGCCCGTGCCGCCACCGTCGCGCTGATCGACTGGCTGGACGCAGAGGCGCCGTCCAGGACCGGCCCGTCCGGCATCGGCAGGGAGAACTACAGCTGGTACCTGCGCAACGTCGTCCAGGTGCCGATGGACTGGCAGGACGAGGTCGACCTGCTGAAGCGCGAACTGGCGCGGGCTCATGCATCGCTCAGGCTCGAGGAAGCGCGCAATGCCGGCTTGCCGGAACTGACGGCGGTCGCCACCCCCGAGGAGTACCTGCAGCGCGCCAACGACGAGATCACGCGCTACATCGATTTCCTGCGCCGCAAGGATCTCTACCCGATGCGCGACAGCATGGACCCGGCGCTGCGCGCCCAGATCGGCCAGTTCGTGCCGATCGAGAAGCGCAATTTCTTCTCGATCGCGAGCCATTACGAGCCGCTGGCGCTGTTCACGCATTTTTACCACTGGTGGGACCTGGCGCGGATGCGCGACGAGCCGCATGCGAGCCCCGTTCGCCGTGGTCCCCTGCTCTACAACATCTGGAGCAACCGGGCCGAGGGCATGGCGACGGCGATGGAGGAGTTCATGCTGCATGCCGGTCTGTTCGACCTGCGCCCGCGCGCGCGGGAGGTCGTGTGGATCATGCAGGCGCAGCGCGCGGCGCGCGGCCTCGCCTCCCTCTATGCGCATGACAACCAGTTCGACCTGCAGCAGGCCAAGGCTTTCCAGGTCGAATGGACGCCACGCGGCTGGATGCGGCCGGACCTCGACCTGCTCGGCTTCGAGCAGCAGCTCTACCTGCGCCAGCCTGCCTACGGCACGAGCTACGTGACGGGCAAGTACCTGCTCGAAGAACTGCTGCGCGTGCGCTCGCACCAGCTCGGCAAGGACTTCTCGATGAAGCGCTATTTCGACGAAGTCAACGGCGCCGGCTTGATCCCCGTGACGCTCATCCATTGGCAGCTGACGGGAAGCCGCCCGCAATGAGAAAGCTCGCGCTGCTCGCCGCGCTCGCATTCGCGACCACGGCGCAGGCCGGCACGACGCTGCACTACACGGTACAGCATCTCGGCAAGACCTCGGGCGCACAGACCACGGTCATCGGCGACGACGGGCGCATCGGCGTCACCTTTTCGTATCGTGACAACGGCCGCGGTCCCGACCTGTCGGAGGAGATCCGGGTCGCCGCCGACGGGACGATCCAGTCCTATCGCCTGAAAGGGAAGTCCACGTTCGGTGCAGTGCTCGACGAGCGCTTCACGCTAGCGCGCGGCCGCGCGAGCTGGCGCTCGCCATCGGAACACGGCGAGTCAACGCCTTCCGGCCCGGCAATGTACCTGCCGAACGACGGCAGTCCCGAGGTGCGCGCGATGATCGTGCGCGCATCGCAGCGCAGGCCTGCTGGCCGTATCGCGGCCTGGCCGGGCGGGGAACTGCAAACGGCGCGGATCGCGGAAATGCGCGTGGGCCCGGCGGGACAGGAGCGCAATATCGCGCTCTACTCGATCCTCGGGCTCGGCCTGCAACCGGCCTATATTTGGGTCGACGCCGACGCCGGCATGCGCCTGTTCGCGCGCATCAGCCCGGGCGGTGGCCACGTCATCGCGAAGGGGTTCGAAGCCTGGTCGCCGAAGCTCGAGGAGCGCCAGGTGGCCGCTGCGACGGAATTCCTGCGCGACGTCGCGGCGAGGAACGCCAGGCGCCTGGCCGATCCCGTACTGATCCGCGACGTGCGCGTGTTCGACACGGCGAGTGCTGCGCTCGGCCCGCCTTCCGACGTCTACCTGTATGGCGGGCGCATTGCGTCGATCTACCCGGCCGGTTCGCCCGTGCAGCAGGCGGCGACCGTGATCGACGGCGGCGGGCGCGCACTGCTGCCAGGCCTCTTCGACATGCATACGCACGAGGACGCCTGGAACGCCGCGCTGCAGATCGCCGGCGGCGTCACCACGTCGCGCGACATGGGCAATGACAACGCGCTGCTCGCCGACCTGATCGCGCGCATCGGCCGCGGCGAACTGATCGGGCCGCGCATCGTGCCGGCCGGCTTCATCGAGGGCGAGAGTTCATTCGCCGCGCGCGGCGGCTTCGTCGTCAACGACGTCGAGGAGGCGAAAAGAGCCGTTGACTGGTATGCCCAGCGCGGCTACCGGCAGGTCAAGCTGTACAACTCGATCCATCCGGACTGGGTCGCGCCGATCGCCGCCTACGCCCACTCGCGCGGCCTGCGGGTCAGCGGCCATGTGCCCGCGTTTTCGCGCGCCGAGCGCGCGGTCCGCGACGGCTACGACGAACTCCAGCACGTCAACCAGCTGATGCTGAACTTCGTCTCGGACCCCGACACCGACTCACGCAGCCTCGCCCGCTTCATTCTGGTCGGCGAAAGGGCCCATGCTCTCGATCTCGATTCAAAGTCAGTGCGCGACTTCATCGCGCTGCTCGCCGAGCGCCAGACCGTCATCGATGCGACGCTCGCGACCTTCGAGGGCATGTACACGCAGGGCCAGGGCGAGATGGACCCTGCAATGGCCGCCATCGCCGACCACGTTCCGATCGCGACCCAGCGATCCTGGCGCAGCAACTCGATGGAAGTCAGCGGCGAAAAGCTGAAGACCTATCGGGCGTCCTATGCGCGCATGATCGAGTTCGTCGGCCGGCTGCACGCCGCCGGCGTGCCGATGGTGGCCGGCACGGACAATATCGCCGGCTTCACGCTGCACCGCGAGCTCGAGCTCTACGTCAAGGCCGGCCTGACGCCGGGCGAGGCGATCCGCACCGCGACCGAGGCCGGTGCGCGCTACGCGGGCCTGTCCGCGGAGACCGGCACGATCGAGCGCGGCAAGTGGGCCGAACTGATCCTGGTCGACGGCGACCCGACGCAGAATATCTCCGACCTCCGCCGCGTCAGCCTCGTCATCACCCGTGGCGTCGCCTACGCGCCGGCGGAAGTCTATGAGTCCTTCGGCGTGAAACGCTTCGTCGATCCGCCCCGGATCGACTATCCGGCGCGCTAGCGTCCCGCTCAGGCCGCAGGCGCGAGCGGCCTGGGCCTCCCGACGGCGTGACCCTGCACGAAATCGATGCCCATCGCGCGAGCCGCCTCGAGCGCCGGCTGGTCCTCGACCTGCTCGGCGATCAGCCGGAAATTGAGCGTGCGGGCCATGCTGATCACGGCGGTGACCATCGCCTGGTTGACCGAGTCGCGGCCCAGGTCGCGCATGAACGAACCGTCGATCTTCAGGAAATCCATCGGCAGCTGC
>JBATEA010000139.1:0-4091 GCA_049663745.1 Steroidobacteraceae bacterium
CATCAGGTCGATGTCGTTTTCCTCGAAGCAGTGCACGCGGTTGCGACCCGATTCCTTGGCTGCGCCGCAGGCCGAGTCCGCGGCCGAAAGGACGGAGGCGACATCCTCGTTCTCGGCGGTGATCGGCACGACGCCGATCGAGGCACCGAGCCGGAACGTGCGGTCCTCCCAGGTGTAGCGGAAGTTCCGTATCGACTCGCGCAGCGTCTCGGCCGTGCGCAGGGCTTCCTCCAGCGAGCAGCTCTCGAGCAGCACGCCGAACTCGTCGCCGCCGAGCCGCGCCAGCGTGTCCCGCCAGCGGACCTTCGACTTCAGCAGCGCGCCGACCTGCCCGAGCAACGCGTCGCCCGCACTGTGGCCGCAGGTGTCGTTGACGATCTTGAACTGGTCGAGGTCGATGTAGCACAGCGCGTAGGAGGTCTCCCGCGCCTTGGCGCTCTTCAGCGCCCTCTCCAGGCGCGTCTCGAACTCGCGGCGGTTCACGAGCCCGGTCAGGACGTCGTGGCTCGCGTGGTAGGACAGGCGCCGGTTCAGCTCACGCGACTCCGACACGTCGTGGAACACGAGCACGCCGCCCGTGACCGTGCCGCTGCCGTCGCGGATCGGCGAGGCGGTGCTTTCGATGTAGAGCTCGTTGCCGTCGCGGCGGATCAGCAGCATCGGCCGCACCGACTTGATCGAGCGGATCCGGCGCACCGCGACCGCGAGCGGGTTCTCGAGCGGTTCGCAGGTCTCCTCGTGGAAGGACCGGAAGATCTCGTCGATGGTGCGGCCCAGGCTGTCCTCCAGCCGCCAGCCCGTCAGCTCCTCGGCCACCGGATTCAGGTATTCGACGCGTCCATGCGCGTCGCAGGTGATCACGCCGTCGCCGATCGACTGCAGGGTGATTTGCGCGCTTTCCTTCTCGCGGAACAGTGCTTCCTCGTAGAGCTTGCGCTCGGTGATGTCGAGCTCGACCCCGATCAAACGGCGCAGCCGCCCCTGGTCGTCCACGCGCGCACGCGCACGCCCGACCACCCAGCGCCATTCGCCGTCCGTGTGCTTCAGGCGATGGACGCTTTCGAACATCGGCGTCTTGCCTGCGATGTGATCCCGCATCGCCGCCGAAACGCGCGCCAGGTCCTCGGGATGCACCATGCGGTGCCAGTCCGGCGACGTGATGATGTCGTCTTCGGCGAATCCGAGCATCGCCTTCCAGCGCGGCGAGAACCAGGTGCGGTTGCCCTGCGCGTCGTAATCCCACAGACCGTCATTCGCGCAGGGCAGTGCCATCTCCTGGCGCTCCTGCATGTCGGCCAGGCGGTCGGCCAGCGAGACCTTCTCGAGGCCGGTCGCGAGGCTCGTGCCGACCAGTTTCAGCAGCAGGTGCAGGTTGACGTCCCAGCCGTCGCGCGGCGTGGACGAGGCGAAAGCGAGGAATCCGCGCACCGTGCCCTGCACCGCGAAGGCGATCAGCAGCAGCGAGCGGATGTCGAGCGCCGCGAGCCGCGCGGCGTCACTCGCCTGTTCAGGCCGCACGCCGACCGTGTCGCGGATCTCGAGGATGCGGACGTGTTCCAGCCGGGAGCGGATCCAGGGCAACGCCTCCAGATGCTCGCCCTTCAGCACTTCGGGCCGGCACTGCGCGAATGGTCCCTTGGAAGTCGCGAGCGAATCGATGCGCTCGCCATGTCCGTCGAGCAGCACCAGGAAGACGGCGTCGGTATTGGTCGCCTCGCGCAGGACGTCGAGGTTCTGGCGGATCACCGCATCGGCATTTCCAGCGGTGATGTTCTGGAAGTCGACCGCGACTTTCGTGCAGGTGATGTCAATGCCAAGCGGCGGGCGTTCCGCCCGCTGCTGCCAGAGCTTCGGCGACAGGATGTCCGAAGCTGTGAACTCGGGAAACGACTCGCCTTGCACCGTAGGCACCCGGATTGAATCCCCCTGAATTCCCGGCAGTCTCTCAGTTCGGGATTTGGCCCCCGTAGGAACCAGTTAACGGTTCAGTACCATCCCGTCGCACCGGTAGTTGCGCCGCATTGTGTCAGAAACCCTGAGGAATGCAAGGTAAGCGTATGTATTTGCTATAATCTCGCCGCCGATCCATAAGCGGCACGCCTGCAAACCTGAAAAAAGCTTCTTGCCAGGCGCTCAGCTCGGGTGCGCGATCTCTCCCGACTTGACGACATGCGGGTTGCCCTGGGCATCGCGCTGGACTTTCCAGCGCCGGTAGTTCCACAGCCATTCCGGCGGGTGCTCTCGGGTCAGCGCTTCGACGGCGGCAGCGTAGCGCTCGATCAACTCGCCAGGCTGCAGTTCCTCTCCGGCCGCGGCCAGCGGCACGAACTCCACCCGGTAACGACCGCGCGCTTCGCGCCGCATTGCCAGATACCAGACCGGCAGGCGAGCGCTGCGAGCAATGGCCTCCGGCCCGATGAAGAACGCGGTGTCGAGGCCCATGAATCGCGTGAAGTAGCGCACCGCTGCTGATGTCGGGGCCTGGTCGGCGACGATCGCGACAATCCGCGCCGGACCCTTGTGGCGTAGCACGCGCATCAGGAGCTTGCGTGCCGGGATCATCTCCGCGCCGAAGCGCGAGCGGATGGTCAGCATCAGGCGGTCACCGAAGCGTCCTTTCAGTGGCTTGTAAGCCGCGTGGATCGGATGGCCCATGCTGATTGACAGCTTGAGCAGGGTCCATTCCCAATTGCAGTTGTGCGAAGTCACGACAATGATCGACTGGCCGGCATCGAGCGCTGCCCGGGCCGTCTCCGAATGGTCGAACGTCACGCGTCGATCGATTTCGTGCCTCGTAATTGTCGCCGCCTTGACAATTTCGGCCGCGACGTTGGCGAAGCTTCGGTAGAAGGCGTGCCGCGTGGTCCGCACCCAGTCCGCATCACGGTCCGGAAAGCAGGCGGCGAGCTGCATGTCGATGATATCGAGCCGGTTGCGCGCCACGAATTCCGCGAGCCATGCGACGAATGCCGCAATGGCATACCAGACCGGCAATGGCAGCGACGACAGTGCCCGCAGCCAGGCGGGCACGCGCTGGAAGGGCTCGCGAAACTTGGTGTCAACCGAGCGGCGCCTTGCGCGCGGGCCTCGAGTCTTGTGGATCTGCGATGGAAGCGACATCCCGCGGCGCAGCTTACCGGAACCGCCGCGCAGGCGGCAGCGCCGGTGGATCTGCATGCGACCGTCGGGCGTCGCGAGCCCCTCAAGGTAGAGCGAGCGCCTGCTTGATTTCCTGCCAGGAAACGTACTTGAAGTCCTGGTGCGCCGTCGGCGATGTGTTATTGCCATCCTGGGCGACCAGCAGGCCATCGGGGAATTGCGGTCCCAATGCCTGGCTGGTGACCTCGATGCCATCGGTGTCGGCAACGCCGTCAATCCCGTCCGCATCATTGGCTACGATGTAGAAAATGCCGATGAATTCGTTGTCGCCCTCGCGCCGGTAAACCGCGAAATTGTTCGCCCCCTGGTTTGAGACGACGAGATAGCCGAGCCCTCCGGCTCCGTGCCAGATGGCGATGCCCTCGATGTCTTGCCTGAGGCCATTGGGGCCATTCACGCGGTCGATTTCCGTCCGCAGGTCGCCGCCGCCCGGCTCGGCGGAGTAACGCCAGAGGCCACCTCCCTCCTCGGCCACGTAGAGATTGCCGAGCTCGTCGTCCGCCGCGCAACCCTCGGCCGCCCCGCCGACGTCGAATTCGCGCACCAGCGCGGCGCCCACCTGGCCCCCATCGTCGCTCAGCTGCCACTGCTGGAAAGAGCCAGCGCCGGAGTCGTCGATGATGACGAAATAGTCGCCCGTTACCGAGCTTCGATACATGCAAAGACCGTCGGAATCTGCGAGTCCCGTCGGCACCGGCGGCCCTGCGCTGGTGAGCTGGCGTGTCGCGGGATCAAGAACGTACAGCATGATGCTGTCATTGCTGCGATTGCTCGCCGCAACCACGGTGACGCTCTGGCCGCCCAGCAGGAAGCCGTCGCGCAGGTCCACATTGTTGATGCGCCCATCGGGCAGGAGTGAAGCATGGACCAGCGTTGCCTGCTGCTAACCGCACTTATTGCGATTGCCGGCTGCACTCAGGGGGGCGGCGGCG
>JBATEA010000140.1:0-1982 GCA_049663745.1 Steroidobacteraceae bacterium
TCACGCCAGCCCCTGCTCGATGCGGCGAACGCGGTCATCGCGGGCGCCGGCCGGCAGTACGGCAAGACCCTGGTCAGCACGCGCGGAAGCGGCGCGCGACCGCGGCTCGTGACGGTGCGGGACGATCGCCAGCAAGCCGACTACATCGTGCAGGGCGTATTGCAGCGACGCGAGGCAGGCACGTTGTTGCGGCGCCAGGCTGTGCTGTTTCGCAGCTCGGATCACAGCGACTGGCTCGAAATCGAGCTGATGCGCGCCAATATCCCCTACGTCAAGTACGGCGGTTTGCGGTTCCTGGAGGCAGCGCACGTCAAGGACCTGCTCTCGATACTGCGCTGGGCCGACAATCCCAGGAATGGCCTCGCCGCGTTCCGCGTATTGCAGTTGCCGGCAGGCATGGGGCCGGCCAATGCCGCGCGCGCCTGGCAGCAGATCGTCAGCGCGGGTTTCAGGTTGTCGGAACTCAGGAATTTCGATCCGCCGGCTGCCGCGGCGGAGACCTGGCCGGCATTCGCTTCGATGTTGGCCGGACTCGCGAAACCAGGCAGTGCCTGGGCAGGCCAGATCGAGTCCGTGCGCGCCTGGTACGAACCCGAATTGCCGCGCCTGTACGAATCGGCCGGCGTGCGCGCGGCTGACCTCGAAATGCTCGAACAGCTGTCGCCGCAATATGCGAACCGCGAGCAGTTCCTGACGGAATTGACGCTCGACCCGCCGAGCGCGAGTGGCGAGCTCGCGGGGCCTCCGTTGCTGGATGAGGATTACCTGGTGCTCTCGACCGTGCATTCGGCCAAGGGACAGGAGTGGGACGCGGTCTACGTGATGAATGTCACCGACGGGAATTTCCCGTCGGAATTCGCGACCGCGAGCCCGCAGGGCCTCGACGAAGAGCGGCGGCTGCTTTACGTCGCGATGACACGCGCCCGTGACGAGCTGCACCTGATCGAGCCGCTGCGTTATTACGTGACCCAGCAGTCGCGCAGCGGCGACCGCCATGTCTATGGCGCCCGCAGCCGGTTTCTCGATGCCGCGGTGCAGGAGACGCTCGATAGCGTCGGCTGGCCTGCGGAGCCGGATGCATCGATCGTGCCGCGGGCCGCCCCCGCGGGGCCGCGCATCGACGTCGCTGCGCGACTCAAGGCGCTCTGGTAATCATGCGCGACTTGCATGGGTGCGGGTTGGTACCATGCCAGCGAACGATACCCAAGTGAATCGCATGAAGTTCAGGACCTTCGTTCTGCCGCTGACTGTGCTATCGCTGACCAGCGCCTGCAGCAGTTTGCCGGCGCCCCGCGAACCGGAGCCTGCAAAGCCCCAGGATCAAGCCGCGACAGTGAGCGCGCCTCCACCACAACCTGTCGTCACGCATGACCCGGAGCTCGAACAAAAGCTGGCGCGCAGCGAGCTGCTGCTGCTCGAGAAGGAGGCGCAGGTCAGCGAACTGCAGGCTCGACTTGATGACGCACGGCAGGAAGTCGTGCGTGCCATGGCCAAGCAGCAATCCCTGGCATCGCGTGCTGAAGCGGCATCCGGCATGGCGGAGGCGGAGATAGCGCTGCAGTCCCTGCATGGCACGGCGGGAACCCGGGGGGTAGCGGAGGTAAGCCGGCTGATCAAGCTTTCCAGCGCGGAATTTGACAAGCAGAACTACTCCGGAGCGCTGTATCTCGCGAGCCAGGCGAAGGGCGCCGCGTTCGCAGCGCGAGGTCAGCTCGCGATTGCAGATCGCGGCCCTCTGCGGCCGGGAGAGGTACCGTTCGCGACCGCGCTGAAGCTGCAGACGATGAAACGCGCGAATGTGCGGGATGGACCGGGCAGCACCTTCAGGATCGCCTACACGCTTCCGGCAGGCGCACCGTTGACCGGATTTTCCCGCGCCGAACAGTGGGTGCGGATCACCGACGATTCCGGTCGGAACGGCTGGATCTACCAGAGCCTCATCGGTCGGCGGCCCTGACAGTTCCGGGTGCGCGTGCGACAAT
>JBATEA010000141.1:0-5358 GCA_049663745.1 Steroidobacteraceae bacterium
CGCCGAAACTGATCAACCAGACCAAGGGCGTGCTGCTGACCGGCGCGATCGGCATCCTGCTGATGGGCTGGGAACTCCTGAGGAAGATGGGCTGGCTCGAGTCCGGCGTCAGCGTCGAGAGCCTGTACTCGAACTGGCTGATCGGCTATTCGAGCCTGCTGGGGCCGATCGCGGGCATCATGATCGTGGACTACTTCGTGGTGCGTCGTCAGCAATATGATCTCGCGGGCCTGTACCTGGACGGCGGGCCTTACCCGGCCTGGAACAAGGCGGGCTTCATCGCATTCCTGGTGCCGGTCGGTCTCACGCTCGTTGCGATCACGTCAGGCTGGCTCGGCTGGTTCTACGACTACGGCTGGTTCACGGGCTCGCTGCTCGGCGGAATGATCTATTATTTGCTGAACCGGAAGAGGTAGAGCCTTGGCACTGCTGGTCAGGGGTGGAACGGTCGTCACGGCGGAGCAGAGTGCCCGCGCCGACGTGCTCTGCGACGGCGGCCGGATCGTGCAGGTCGCAGCAAGCATCAGCGCTCCAAAGGGCTGCGAAGTCCTCGATGCCGGCGGCCAGTACGTGATGCCAGGCGGCATCGATCCGCACACCCACATGCAGCTGCCCTTCATGGGAACGGTCGCCAGCGACGACTTTTACAGCGGCACGGCCGCGGGCCTTGCGGGCGGCACGACGATGATCATCGACTTCGTGATCCCGAATCCGCAGCAGAACGTCATGGAGGCCTACCGCCAGTGGCGGGGCTGGGCTGAGAAGTCCGTCGCGGATTATTCCTTCCATGTCGCCATCACCTGGTGGGATGAAACGGTCGCGGCGGACATGGAAACCCTGGTGCGCGATCACGGCGTCAACAGCTTCAAGCATTTCATGGCGTACAAGGGCGCCATCATGGCGGACGACGAGACGCTGGTGAACAGCTTCTCGAAGGCGATCACACTCGGCGCGATCGTGACGGTCCACGCCGAGAACGGCGAGCTGGTTTACCGGCTGCAGGACCAGATATTCCGCCAGGGCATCACCGGGCCCGAGGGTCATCCGCTGTCGCGGCCGCCGGAAGTCGAGGGCGAGGCGGCCAATCGCGCGATCCGGATCGCGGAAGTGCTGCGCGTGCCGATCTATGTCGTGCACGTTTCCTGCCGGCAGGCGCTCGAGGCGATCACGCGCGCGCGCAATGAGGGCCAGCGCGTGTTCGGCGAGGTGCTGGCCGGGCACCTTCTGATCGATGACTCGGTGTACCGCGATCCGGACTTCACGCGCGCTGCCGCGCACGTGATGAGCCCGCCATTCCGGGGCAGGGAGCACCAGGCGGCGCTGTGGCGCGGATTGCAGTCCGGCAACCTGCAGACGACGGCGACGGATCATTGCTGCTTCTGCGCGCCGCAGAAGGCCGCGGGCCGCGACGATTTCCGCAAGATCCCGAACGGAACTGCTGGTGTCGAGAACCGCATGGAAGTGCTGTGGCATCACGGCGTGAGCACGGGGCGCCTGACGATGAACGAGTTCGTGCGGGTCACTTCGACGAATGCCGCGCAGATATTCAATATCTACCCGCGCAAAGGCAGCGTGTCGGTCGGCGCGGATGCGGACCTGGTCGTCTGGGACCCGGCGGCCAGCAAGACCATCTCGTCGAAGACGCACCGCCAGAACATCGACTTCAACATTTTCGAGGGCATGACAGTCACGGGCTCCGCCTCGCACACGATCAGCGGCGGCAAGCTGGTCTTTGCAAAGGGCGATCTCAGGGTGGAGCGTGGAGCGGGGCGCTATGTGAACCGGCCGCCGTTCGCTCCTTACTATGACGCCGTGAAGAGGCAGTCGGAACTTGCGAGGCCGAGCGCCGTCCTGCGCCCGCGGCGCTGAAGCGATGTCCCGCCCGCAACCCGACGTGGCTCCGGGCCGGAAGAATGCTGCCGAGATCGAGCGGAATTTCGCGGATCTGCACCCGCCATTGACGAAGTCCGGGGCGCTCATAGCCGCCGACCGCTGCTACTTCTGTTATGCAGCGCCGTGCACGAGCGCCTGCCCGACCGGCATCGACATCCCGCGCTTCATCCAGGGAATCAGGAGCGGAGACATCGAGGGCGCGGCCCGCGCCATCCTGTCCGAAAACATCATGGGCGGCATGTGCGCCAGGGTCTGCCCGACCGAGGTGCTTTGCGAACAGGCTTGCGTGCGCAATGCGCATGAGGACAAGCCGGTCGACATCGGCCTGTTGCAGCGTTATGCGACCGATCCGGTGTTCGCATCGGGCAGGCAGCTGTTCGAGCGAACGGAATCCTCCGGCAAGCGCGTCGCCGTGGTCGGCGGCGGCCCCGCCGCGCTCTCGTGTGCCCACCGGCTGGCCTGCCTCGGGCATGCCGTCACGATCATGAACCGCGACGGGAAGCTCGGCGGACTCAATGAATACGGTATTGCCGCCTACAAGACGGTCGACGATTTCGCCCAGCGCGAAGTCGCGTGGATTCTCGCGATCGGCGGCATCGAGGTGCGCGCCGGCGTCGCACTCGGTCGCGACCAGTCGCTCGCCCAGTTGTGCCGCGGTTACGACGCGGTGTTCCTGGCGGTCGGCCTCGCCGGCGTCAACAGGCTGGGCCTCGAATCGGAAGACCTGCGAGGCGCCGTCGATGCGGTCAAGTACATCGCGGAATTGCGCCAGGCCGCCGACAAGAGCCAATTGCCGGTCGGCCGGCGGGTCGTCGTGATCGGCGGCGGCATGACGGCTATCGACGTCGCGGTGCAGAGCAGGAAGCTCGGCGCGGAGGACGTCACGATCGTCTACCGGCGCGGCCAGGAACACATGGGCGCCAGCCGGTATGAGCAGGACCTGGCCCAGGGCAGCGGCGTCCGGATCAAGCACTGGGCGCGTCCGATACGCCTGGTCGGCAAGGACCACGTGAGCCGCGTCGAATTCGAGCACACGCGCGAAAGCGCCGACGGCAAGCTGGAGGGGACGGGCGAGACTTTCGCGCTGAACGCGGACATCGTATTCAAGGCCATCGGCCAGGAAATCGCCTGGGAAGAGCTGGGCGCCGCCTCCGCGATTCTGCGCATCGCGAACGGCCGGATTGCCGTGGATGCCAATCGCAAGACCACGGTCGACAATGTCTGGGCCGGCGGCGACTGCGTGGCTGGTGGCAAGGACCTGACGGTGACCGCGGTGCAGGATGGCAAACTGGCGGCGCAGGCGATCGACAATTACCTGAGATCGGGCGGGTGAGCTCAATGAGCAAGGTGGATCTCTTCTCGGAATTCCTCGGCATCAAGTCGCCGAATCCATTCTGGCTCGCTTCCGCTCCGCCGACCGACAAGGCCTACAACGTCAATCGCGCATTCGAGGCCGGCTGGGGCGGCGCCGTCTGGAAGACACTCGGCGAGGACCCGCCGATCGTCAATGTCAGCGGCCCGCGTTACGGCGCGCTGCACAGCAATGACCGGCGCGTGATCGGCTTCAACAACGTCGAGCTCATTACGGACCGGCCGCTCGCGACGAACCTGCAGGAAATCCGCGAGATCAAGCGCGACTGGCCGGACCGCGCGCTGGTCGTCTCCGTCATGTTGCCGATGAACCGAGACAGCTGGGCGAAGTACGTGCCGATGATCGAGGACACGGGCGCCGACGGGCTCGAGCTCAATTTCGGCTGCCCGCACGGCATGTCCGAGCGCGGCATGGGCTCCGCGGTCGGCCAGGTGCCCGAGTACATCAAACAGGCGACCGAATGGTGCAAGGAATTTGCCAAGGTTCCGGTCATCATCAAGCTGACGCCGAACGTGACCAGCATCCTGGGCCCCGCAAAGGCCGCGAAGGACGGCGGCGCGGACGCCGTGTCGCTGATCAACACGCTGAACTCGATCATGCGCGTCGATTACGACACGCTGACGATGTACCCGGCGACCGACGGCATGGGATCACACGGCGGTTACTGCGGCCCGGCGGTCAAGCCCATTGCGCTCAACATGGTCGCGGAAATCGCGCGTAACGCCTCGACGCGCGGCCTGCCGATCTCGGGGATCGGCGGGGTAACGGACTGGCGCGACGCAGTGGACTTCCTGGCGCTCGGAGCGAGCAACGTGCAGGTCTGCACCGCCGCGATGGTGTACGGATTCAAGATCATCGACGACCTCACCAGCGGTCTCAGTCATTTCCTGCGCGACAAGGGCATGCGCCGGGTCTCGGACCTCGTCGGCCGGGCCGTGCCCTCGGTGACGGACTGGCAGTTCCTGAACCTGAACTACGTGGTAAAGGCACGCATCGACCAGGAGCTCTGCATCAAGTGCGGCCGCTGCCACATTGTCTGCGAGGACGCATCCCACCAGGCCATCACGCATACCGTGAACGGCGAGCGGCGCTTCGAGGTCATCGACCAGGAATGCGTCGGCTGCAACCTCTGCGTCAGTGTCTGCCCGGTGCCGGACTGCATCACGATGGAGAGGCTGACTTCGGGTGTCGACAGCCGGACCGGGCGTCCCATCGATAACAGGAAATCGGACTGGACGGCCCATCCGAACAATCCGATGCGTCGTCCATCTCCGTGACGACCGATTACCTCGCCATGCTTGGGGTCGCGATCGAGGAGGCGAGGCGGGGCCTCGCGGAAGGCGGCATCCCGATCGGGGCGGCCCTGTTCGACGGCACAGGCCAGCTGATCGGCCGCGGCCACAACCGCCGCGTGCAGGAGGGCGACCCTTCCGTCCATGGCGAGACCGATGCCTTCCGCAAGGCCGGCCGGCAGCGTTCCTACCGGGACAAGGTCATGGTGACGACCCTGGCGCCCTGCTGGTACTGCAGCGGCCTGGTACGGCAGTTCAATATCGGGACCGTCGTGGTCGGCGAGTCGGTCAACTTCGCGGGTGGCATGGCCTGGCTGCGCGAAAACGGCGTCAAGGTCGTGGACCTGCACTCCGCCGAGTGCATTTCGATGCTCGGCGACTTCATCCGCGCCAACCCGGCCGTCTGGAACGAGGACATCGGCGAGCTCTATGCCACGCCGGCATCAAGTGGATTATGATCGGGGCCATATAACGCTTACCTTTGGGGAGGGACGAATGAACAAGAAGAATCTGGCGATCATCATGACCGCCTTGCCGATCGGCGCGATCGGCGCAAGCCAGGCCGCGGTTGCCGAGGAGACATCCATCTTCGAACCGGTCATCGTCACCGCGCAGAAGCGCGAGCAGAGCATCTATGACGTGCCGGTCGCGATCAGCGCGTTCAGTCCGGACACGATCGAGAGACAGGGCATCACCGACCTCATTGACATCGGCAAGTTCGTGCCGAACCTGAACGTCACCGGCTTTTCCGCCGGCCAGACCTCTTCGTCCAATCCGTTCATCCGCGGCATCGGCCTGCAG
>JBATEA010000142.1:0-1837 GCA_049663745.1 Steroidobacteraceae bacterium
GCATTGCCGGAGGACCCGATCATTATCATCGAGCGATAGACACGGCCCGGGAATCGTTTCAGTTGTCCTGTGCTTCCTTCTTGATGGCGCCTTCATCGCGCACGGTGATGACGCCGCGTCCAAGCTCGACCCAACCGTGGCCCTTCCAGTCCTGAAGGTACTCATTCACGACCTGTCGCGTCACGCCGAGAAAGTTCGCGAGATCTTCCTGCGAGATTCGCAGCACAAGGCCGTCGCCGGTGTGCTCGCCGTGCAACTGGCCGAGACTCAGCAGGCGCTTGGCCAGGCGCGCGGATGCGTCAAGCAAGGCCGCGTCTTCGACCAGTCCACTCGTCCAGCGCAGGCGCTCGCCGCAGAGTCGCAGCAGTTCGAGGGCGACCCGCGGTTCGCGCTCGAGCAGGCCGAGAAAATGCTCGCGTCGGATTGACACCAGTTCCGTTGCAATGATTGCGGTGGCCGACGCAGTTCTCGTGCCGCCATCCAGGAGCGCGATTTCACCGAATGTATCCCCTGGCTCCATGATGTTCAGAAAGATCTCCCGTCCATCGGCGGCTCCGGCGCTGATGCGGATTTTTCCCGCGATCACGGCATACAGGGCATCACCCGGATCGCCCTGACTGAAAACGATCTCGCCGCTGTGGAAACCGCGCTGCACTGCCAGTTCCGCAATGCGCCCCAGAGACTCCGGCGGCAGGCCACGGAACAGCGGGCTGCGCTGGAGCATCATCCTTCCTGCAAGCGTCGTCATGCCGGGCTCTCGCTGGTGGGTCCATCGCTATTGGGTGATGATACGCCTCATGTTTCCGAGTGATTCGACACCCGCTCGCTGGCACTTCAGCGCTGTCCTGCGGCACGTTCTGGCTCTTGCAATCGCGCTGCCGCTTGCCACTTCGGCACTCGCGGCAGACGCGGATTATCGGCTCGACGGCGTCCGGCGCGTGGTTGTGGTGCCGGACGTGCATGGCGGCTATCAGGAACTGCTTTCAGTACTGCGCGAGACCGCAGTCATCGACGAATCGCTGCATTGGCGGGGCGGTGATACCCATCTGGTCAGTCTGGGCGACTTGATCGACCGCGGGCCGGATTCGCGCAAAGTCCTCGATCTGTTCATGCGCCTGGAACGGGAAGCGCCCGATGCGGGCGGCGACGTGCATGTTCTCCTCGGTAACCACGAGGTCATGAACATCGTCGGCGACCTGCGCTACGTGACCGACGTCGAGTACGCGGCTTTTTCAGGCAGTGACGATGACCGTCTGCGCGAAGCGGAGTGGCGGCTGGTCGTGGACAAGGAGCCTGCGGCATCACGGGCCGAGTTTGATTCCAAGTATCCCGCAGGTTACTTCGCACGCCGGCAGGCGTTTTCTTCCGGCGGGCAGTACGGGGCGTGGCTGTTGCCCAAGCCCTTCCTGCTCGTCATCAACGACACGGCTCTGGTGCATGGCGGGCTCCCGGAAATGGTTGCACGACTGGGGCTCGATGGCACGAATGAGTCGCTGCGCTTGCAGCTCAGCGAATACCTGCGGACGTGGCAGTCGACGGAGGAAGAGCTCGGCCTCGCACGACCATCCGGCTTCCTTGAGCGGCCGGAAATCGTCGCCGCCAGGGGCGCCGAGCAACAGTCGAAGGCGCTGGCCGCGCTGCAGGACGCGGAGATTTTCACGCCCAAGGGGCCGACCTGGTATCGGGGGCAGGCGCTTTGCTATCCGTATGCGGAAGCCGACAATCTCGCGGCCGCGCTCGAAAGGCTGGGCGTTTCGCGCTTGGTTGTCGGGCATACCGTGTCGCCGACCGGCAGGGTAATCAGCCGGTTTGACGGGCGCGTGATCCTGCTCGACAC
>JBATEA010000143.1:0-5791 GCA_049663745.1 Steroidobacteraceae bacterium
CGCCGAGAGAGCATCCTTCACCGCCTGGAGGCTCGCGGGTCCTGCGAGCTGCAGGCGGATGGCGCTGTAGCCCCGCCGATTGAAGGTCGATTGCGCGACATCGACGTCCGCCCAGAATTCGCTCTCGTAGGCATCGCCGCTGGCGAAGATGCCGACCACGGTCCAGTCCGAGCCGCGCATCCGGATCGTCTCCCCGAGGCGGGCACCCTCGAACTGGCGCGTGACGCCCTGCCCGACGATGAGCTCGCGCAACCCCGGACTGAAGCGCCGGCCTTCGACGATCCTGAGCTGCGGCCGCAGCGCAAACGCAGTGGGCTCGACGCCCCGCACGGTTATGTTCGAGCCGGATTTCTCGCCGGGCTTCGCCAGCTCCGCGATGACGACGACTTCCGCAGACGCCACCGGTTGCCCGTCTGTGCTTTTCGCGACCCCGGCGGCCTGCTTGATGATCGTGCCCTGTTCCCGCGAGATGCCGGAGTTGAGTTCCGCCTGCGAACCGCCTCGCAGCACGAGCGCGACGTCCTTGCGGCCCGCCGATTCAAGGGTCGAACTGAATCCCGCCGCCATCGCAAGGAGGGCCGTGAAAACCGCGACGACGCCCGCGAGCCCGACGACGATGACGAGCGACGGGCCGATCCGCTCGGGGATGCTGCGAAGCCCCAGCGACGTGATGGACAGAACCTGTTTCAGCACGCGTGCCTCCGATTCAACGCTCGGCCAGGGCGTCGACGATGGTGAGGCGCGATGCGCGCAGCGCCGGCAACAGGCCGACTGCCAGGCTCAGGAGGACGATTGCGATCCCGCCGACAAGCCATACCTGGCCGTCGACGGCCACCGGAAGATTGCCGCCCGTCGCGCGGGTGATCGCGATGCCCATGGGCGTCGCGATCGCGAGCCCGGCGAGCCCGCCGATGACGCAAAGGACGGCCGCTTCCGCCAGCACGAAGCCGAGCACGCTCCCATTGCTGAAGCCGAGCGTCTTCAGGACCGCGAGCTCGGGAATGCGCTCGCGTACGCTCTGGGCAATGGTATTGCCGACCACGAGGAGCAGCGTGAAGAAGACGGCGAAAAGGATCCAGCGGACGATCAGTCCGATGTCGCCGATCTGCTTGAAGAACCCGATGTTGAAGTCCTTCTCGGTCTGCGTCTTGGTCTCGTCGGGTGAGTTCTCGAACATGCGGTCGATCGCGCCGGCCACCGCGGCTGCGCGGTCGGGGTCGGCGAGCCGTATGACGTAGACGCCGGCGAGCCCGCGGCCGAACTGGTTTGCCTCGTCGAAGTAGGCGAAGTTGATCCATGCGCCGTTCGTGCTGCGCTGCCACTCCTCGTCCTTGCCGTCGTAGATGCCGACGAGGTCGAAAGTCCAGTTCTTGCTGCCATCCTGCTGCGGGAAGATGTTGGACGCGATCGGCACCTTGTCGCCGATCTTCCAGCCGTACTCGGTCGCAAGCTGGCGGCCGGCGATGAATCCCGTGCGCGTTTCCGCGAAAGCCTTCCACTCCGCGTCGGGCATCACGAACTCGGGATAGACCGCGTGCATCCGCATCGGGTCGGCCGCCTGGACGATGAGCTGCGTGTTCTCCTGCCAGACGCCCCCGAACCACTGGCTCCACATCACGCGCTCGACGCCGGGCACGGACTCGATCTGCGGCAACAGTCGAATCGGCAGCGACGTCGTGAAGGAGACCCGCGCCTGCGTGATGAGGCGGGTCGCACCCACGAAATCGGCGCCGGCCGAGAACAGCACGTTGACGGCCTGCAGCAGGCCGAAGAGCAGGAAGGCGGCCACGATCGAGAGCAGCGTCAGGACCGTGCGGGTCTTCTTGCGCCAGAGGTTGGCGATGACAAAACCGGCCCTGGTCATTGCGGCGTGCCCGTCACGCCGCGATGGTCGACTGTTCGAGCAACTGGCCTTTCTCCAGGTGCAGCGTGCGGCGCGCGAACTCGGCTGCCTTCGGGTCATGGGTTACCATGACGACGGTCTTGCCGTGAATCCGATTCAGCACCTGGATGAGCCCCAGGATCTCGTCGGCGGTTTTGCGGTCGAGGTCGCCGGTCGGCTCGTCGCAGATCAGCAGCGCCGGGTCCGACACCAGCGCACGCGCAATAGCCACACGCTGCTCCTGCCCTCCCGACAGTTCCTTCGGCTTGTGCCGCGCCCGGTCCGAAAGGTCGACGATCTCCAGTGCAACGGCGACGGATTTCTTCCTTTGCGCCGCCGACAGTCTTGTCAGCAGCAACGGGAGTTCGACATTGCGCTCGGCGGTCAGCACCGGCATCAAGTTGTAGAACTGGAACACGAAGCCGACGTTGCGCGCGCGCCATTTCGCGAGCGCGCCGCCCGAGAGCTGGTCGATGCGTTCTCCACCGACCTGGATCTCGCCCGAGGTCGGGCGGTCGAGGCCGCCGATCAGGTTCAGCAGCGTGGTCTTTCCCGAACCTGAGGGCCCCATCAGAGCGATGAAATCGCCCTTGGGTATCGAGAGCGACAGGCCGTGCAGCACTTCGACCTTCTGCGTGCCGCGCAGGTAGGACTTCGACACATTGCTGACCCGGACCATCGCATCGCTCATGGATTCGCCTCGCTCTTCACTTCCACAGCATCGCCGTCTTTCAGGGACGCCGGCGCTTCGACGATGACCGATTCCCCGGCGGAAACGCCCTCCTGCACCTGGCGCGCGTCCCCCAGCGTCCCGCCGAGGGTCACGGCGCGCCGCAAGGCCCGCCCGTCGCTGATGACAAAAACGACGTCCGCGCCGGCATCCTGCCGGATGGCTTCTGGCGGCACCAGCACGCCGCGCGGTGGCGGGGGCGCGTTGCCGGCAGCAGCCGCCTTGTCCTCGAGGAATGCCACGCGCACGCCCATCTCGGGCACGATCCGCGGATCCCTGCTCTTCAACGCGATGCGAACCTTGACGGTCGCCTTCGAGCGGTCGGCAGTCGGCACGATCGCGATCACCTCGGCCGGTATCCGCCAGTCGGGGTAGGCGTTCAGCACCGCCTCGACCGGCTGGCCGGCCTGCACGCGATTGATGTAGGACTCGCTGACATCCACCTGGATCTCGAGCGAGTCCATGTCCACGATCGTGCCGATCCCCGTACGGATGGAACCGCCGCCGGCGGAAATCGGCGAGATCATCTCGCCGGGCTGGGCCGCCTTCACGGTGACGACGCCGGCAAACGGCGCGCGCACGATCGTGTTGTCGAGCTGGACCCGTGACGCCTGCAGCGCTTCCTGCGTCACCTTCACCTCGCTCTTCTGGCTTTCGAGGCGCGCGCGCATGGCTTCGGCCTGGGTGCGCGCCGCATCGAGCGCCGCGATGCTCGTCAACTTCTGCGCCTCCAGTTCGCGCTGCCGTGCGAACTCCCTCTCCGCATTTGCCAGCGCGGACTGGATCTCGGCAAGTCCGGACCGTGCCGCCTCGACCTGCGCCTTGCGCAGCGCGACATCCGCGCGCGTCTCCGCATCGTCGAGCGTGGCCAGGACTTCGCCTTCCGCAACGCGCTGGCCTTCCTCGATCAGGAGCGTGCGCACCTTGCCGGTGATCTTCGCCGATACGGTGGCCTGGCGACGCGCTGTCACGTAGCCGGTCGCATCGAGCACCGAGGCGCCGCCGCCGACTGGCGGCATCGCCCGCGCGGCCGCCACCACGACCTGCGTCGCGCTACCACGGCCAATGAACCAGAAAATCGCCGCGCCGACCAGCAACAGTACTGCCGCTGCGACGAGCCACAGGCGCGTGCGCGACGGCGGACCCACGTCGCTCGGCTCGCGATCGATGTGCAGCTGTTTCAGCAGGTCGGACTTGTCCAATGGTCGATTCCGCGGCCAGGCGATTCGGTAGAGGGCGATGCGCTCTATTCTATTCGATCGTCGTCTTTCTAGTCGGCGCGCCAGCGGAAACCAGCGGCCGCGATGCCGAGGAACAGGACCGTCATGCCGGCCAGTGCCGCGAGACGCGGCAGGATCTCAAGCACGCCAGCGCCGTCCAGCATGATCGCTCGCGCGGCGTGCAGCATCTGGGTCAGCGGCAGCGCTTCCGACATCATCCGGACCCAGTGCGGCGCGCCCTCGAGTTTGAACCAGACACCGGACAGCAGCATCATCGGCCAGGACACCAGGTTGATGATGCCGCTGGCGAGTTCCTCGCTCGAAAAGCGCGCCGCCACCATGAAGCTCAGCGAGATCATGCAGACGGCGCCCAGCACGGCAGTCGCGAAGAGCAGAAGCGCACTGCCGTTGTTGCGAAACGGGACCAGCAATGCGAGGACGGCATAGATCATCGTCGTGACGCTGACCGTCAGGGCCAGGCGCGACAGGATCTGGGCCGCACCGAACTCGAGCGCGGTGACCGGCGTCGCCGAGAGCCGCCGCAGGAATCCCGATTTCCGGTAGCGCACGACGACATAGCCGACGCCGAACAGGCAGCTGAACATCATGTTCATGCCGAGGATGCCCGGCAGCAGCCAGTCCACGTAGCCCACCGCCGCGCCGCTCACCGGCTGCCGGATGGCGTCACGCGCCGACTCCAGCAGGAGTTTCTCCGCCAGATAGCCCTTCGGGGAATCGCTATTGACCCAGTAGCGGGGAGTGCTCCGGAGATCGAGCAGCAGGTCGGTTTCGTGCCGCTCCACGGCACGGATTGCCGCATCGAGTGCCGGCAACTCGATCCTGTGGAAATCCACGTAGCGAGTGCCGAGAAATGGATGCAACCGGGCATCCAGTGTCGCGCCCGGAGCCGCAATCACGCCGACATCGAATTCTCCGCGCGGTTGCCCGCCGAAGATGATTGCGAAGGCCACCACGAGCGCCAACGGCAGCACGAAGTTAAAGACGAGCGTCGAGCGGTCGCGCAGGAATTCCAGGTTGCGTGCGTGCCAGACTGCAAAGAGGCGCCGTGGGTTCATGTGCGCAGCTCGCGCCCGGTCAGCTCGAGGAACAGGTCTTCGAGGTTCCTCGGCCTGATGCGCAGCTGCCGGAGCGGCACGCCTCGATCCAGCAATGCCCGCAGCGCCAGTTCGACGTCGGAAGTGGAAATCTCGAGGCGGTCACCGGCGGCCAGCATCGGCAGGGGAAATGTCGCGGGATCCCCGGGGAATTCCTCGCGCGGTAATTCGAGCACGACGTCGTCGAAATGCTCCTTCAGCAGGCGCGACGGCGGGCCCTCGGCGATGATGCGGCCGCTGTCCATGATCGCGACGACGTCGCAAAGGAAATAGGCCTCCTCCATGTAATGGGTGGTCAGCAGTACGGTGCGCTGCTCCGCCTTGATGGCGCGGATCAAGTCCCAGAAATTGTGACGAGCCTGCGGATCGAGCCCGGTCGTCGGCTCGTCGAGGAAGAGCACCTGCGGATCGTTGACGAGGGCGATCGCCAGCAGCAGGCGCTGCAGCTGGCCGCCGGACAGCTTGCGGTTGTCGCGGCCGGCGACTTGTTCGAGCGCGCAGAGCGTGATCAGTTCGTCCACGTTCCGGCCGCGCGGGTAAAGGCGCCGGAACATCTGCAGCGTTTCGCGCACCGTCAGGAATTCCTGCAGCGAGGTCTTCTGGAACTGGATGCCGGCTTCGTCCCGGAAACGCCTGCCCAGCGGCTCGCCGTGGTACAGCACGCGCCCCGATGTCGGCATGGTTACGCCTTCCATGATCTCGACCGTGGTCGTCTTACCGGCGCCATTTGGCCCGAGCAGCCCAAAGCAGCTGCCGACGGCAATTTGGAATGACACGCCGTCGACCGCGCGCACGCCGGGATACTGCTTGACGAGATCGACGACTTCGAGCGCCGGTTTCATGC
>JBATEA010000144.1:0-2316 GCA_049663745.1 Steroidobacteraceae bacterium
ACGCAAGGCAGACCATTTCTGGCGAAGGACTTGTCGACGCCTGCCGCATGCACAAGTCATCCGCGGAACTTGCCCTGATGCAGGCCGCCAACGACGTGACCATTGCCGCATTGAAACATGTGCACGGACGAATCGAAGACGGCCAGAGCGGACCCGACATCATGAAGATGATGGTCGAGGCGACCGAAGCGCTGGGCGGCAAGCACGAGTTTTCGCTGGTGCTCCTGAACGAAGCGAGCGCCTACCCGCACGGCACGGAAAAGCCGCAGACGATCCGCGATGGATCCGTCGTGCTGATCGATACCGGCTGTTCCGTCCACGGCTACCAGTCCGATATCTCCCGGAGCTGGATTTACGGCAAGCCGACGGCCCGCCAGCGTGAAGTCTGGGACACAGTGAAGCGCGGCCAGGGAATCACCCTCGAGACTGCCAAGATCGGCGTCCCTGTCGGCGCCATCGACAAGGCCGTCCGCGCCGATTATGAGGGCAGGGGCTGGAGCAAGGACTACGGCCTGCCCGGGACTTCGCATCGCACCGGACACGGGATCGGCATGGACGTGCACGAAGCGCCTTACCTGATGCGCGCCGATACGACGCCGCTCGAAGCCGGCATGTGCTTCTCCGACGAACCCGGCATCTACATCCCGGGCGAGTTCGGCATCCGGATGGAGGATTGCTGGTACATGACCGAGGCAGGCCCGAAGCTCTTCACTCCGCTGGCCGAGTCAATCGACCGGCCGATCTAGCTGGCCTACGCCGCCGTATTACCGCCGTCGATCGGGATTGCTGCACCGGTGATCTGCGCGGCTTCGTCAGATGCCAGAAATGCCACCAGCGCGGCGACTTCCGCAGCCGTGGTGACCCGGCCGGTGCGGCTGCCCGCGTTTGCTTCACGCAGCGCACTGATCTCGTCGAGCCCTTGAGCTTCGCCCGAGCGGTAAAGCATCGGCGTTTCGACATCGCCTGGGCACACCGCGTTGATGCGGACGCCCTCGGCGGCGTGATCGAGCGCCATCGCCTTGCTCACCAGGACCAGGCCACCCTTGCTCGCGCAATAAGCGACCGCATGCCGGCCGCCGACCAGGCCCCAGTCCGACGCAATATTGATGATGACGCCCTTGCTGAGCCGCAGGTGTGGCATGGCCGCACGGCTGAGAAGGAATGGGGCGGTCAGGTTGATCGCAATGGTCTGCCGCCAGATCTCGTCGGTCGTCTGTTCGGCATCGGCCTCAAGGTAGATGCCGGCATTGTTCACCAACACATCGAGTCGCCCGAATTCCGTCATGCAGGCGGCGACCAGGCCGTTGCAGGCCTCCGATGATGTCAGATCGCCGATCCAGGTATGCAGCGATGGCAATTCGGAACCGAGGCCCATGGTGCGACCTTTGTCCCTGCCAGCCGCCATGACCGAATAGCCGTCACCTGCGAGACGGCGCGCGACGGCCATGCCGATTCCCGAACTGGCGCCGGTGACTATTGCAACTTTGTCTTTCATGTCACGCGGGCCTTAATTGCGCGTTTGTATGCACCGCCTTCACTCCACGACGCACTGAGCACATTCAGTATCAACCGCCCGGCCATGATGCAGGTCAGCCCGTTCGCGAAGTCGAACGCCGGCGCAATCTCGACGATATCCATCCCGACGATCCTGTTCCGCCGCGCGACGGATCTTAACAACGGCGCGAGCTGGCGGAAATAAATCCCACCCGGCGTCGGCGCCATCACGGCCGGCATTTCCGTGGGGTCCAGGCCGTCGGCGTCGATGGTCAGGTAGACCGCGCGGCCTTCGGGAATCGTCGCGAGCACCGGCTCCATGCCATCCGCGTGAATCTGCTCGGCGCTGAAGAGTTTCGAGCCGAATGCCCGTGCCGCCTCGACCTCCTTGTTGCGCGCGCTGCCGATGGCGCGCAGGCCGATCTGCGTCATGCCGGACACGGCCTTGTTCTTGCTCGCCCACTGCAACGGGCTGCTGTAACCGCGGCGGACACCGCCCACTTCCTCGCGCCAGTCGAGGTGCGCGTCAATGTGCAGGATATGAACTGGTTCGCCCAGGGCGTCGAGCGCATCCACCACCGGAATTGTGACGCCATGGTCGCCACCGAGGACGACAAGCTGCGCACCCTGGCGCCATAGATGACGCACGCGCTCGGTGATCGCCGCGTTGTAGTCGCCGTAATTGCCCCTGCCTGACCAGCCCGTATTGCCGATGTCGATGTGCCGCGCCGGCAGATTGGACGCCAGGTCCGTGCCCGTGTCGAAGTCCCAGTGCGCCGGGTTGTAGCAGAAGCTCTGGGATTTCTCGCGAATCGCATCCGG
>JBATEA010000145.1:0-2778 GCA_049663745.1 Steroidobacteraceae bacterium
GGTAGTCCATGTCGGCCTCTCGCAACCGGTCGCGGATCCGGTTGAGTTCCTTGAGGTCGGAGATCGGCCCGACCCGCACGCGGTGCCAGGTGTCATTGTCCACCGAGACGCGCTGCACCTTCGACTCGATCCCCTGCAGCGCGAGCTGGGCACGTACCCGGTCCGCCTCGTTGAAGTCCCGGTAAGACCCGACCTGCAGCGCGTAGGAACCGGCTTTCTCGACCGGCCCGGGCGGCTGGTTGCGCCCGACCACTGCCTCGCGCTCCGGGACGACGACCTCGGCTTTCGGCAGCATGTTGTAGTAGTCGTACTGGTCCGCCGGCTCGTCGCCGGTCGATTCGCGTGCCGACGCGGGCTCGGGCGTCGCGCCCCCGGCATTGCGCGGCGCCGAGCGCGGATCGAAAAGATAGAGCGCGAGCCCCACGCCGAAGCCCGCGATGAAGCCGAGCAGCAGGCCGGTCCAGCCCGAGAACGGCTCGCGCCGCGCCTTGCTGCGCTTGTAGTCGCGCGACACCATTACATGGAGTCCGGTGCCGAGACGCCGAGCATGGCGAGCGCGTTCCTGAACACCTGGCGCGCGGTGACGATCAGCGCGAGCCGCGCGTTGCGGAGCCTCGCGTCGTCGACGATGAACGGCAATGCGTTGTAATAGGCGTGGAACGCGGTCGCGAGCTCGCGCAGGTAGTGCACGACCGCGTGCGGCGCACGCAGCTCCGCGGCCTGCTCTACGATCTCGGGCCAGCGCGTGATCTCGCGCATCATCGCGCGTTCCTGGGGATCGGCGAGCAGTGACAGCGATGCGAGCCCCGCTTCGCGGTCGAATGCCAGGCCACGCTCGGCGGCCTGCTTCAGCACGCTCGCAATTCGCGCATGCGCGTACTGGACGTAGTAGACCGGGTTGTCGTTGGTCTGTTTCTTCGCCAGCTCGAGGTCGAAGTCGAGGGATTGGTCGTTCGACCGCATCACGTAGATGAAGCGCGCTGCATCGTTGCCGACTTCATTCCGCAGGTCGCGTAGCGTCACGAACTGCGCCTCGCGCTTGCCCATCGCGACTTTCTCGCCGCCCTTGTACAACGTGACAAACTGGACCATCGGCACCTGCAGCGACTCGGGGGGTTCGCCCATCGCCGCGAGGCCGGCGCGCACGCGCGCCACGTAGCCGTGGTGGTCGGCGCCGAGGATCGTCACCAGCAGTTCGAATCCGCGCTCCCGCTTGTCGAGGTGATAGGCGATGTCGGACGCGAAATAAGTCTTCTGACCATTTGCGCGGATCACGACGCGGTCCTTCTCGTCGCCGAAGGCCGTGGCGCGGAACCACACTGCGCCCTCCTGCTTGAAGACGTGACCGTGCGCGCGCAGGCGCTGGAGCGCGCGGTCGATCGGCCCGCCGTCCCGGCCGTCGCCGAGATCCTGCTCGGAATACCAGCGATCGAAGCGCACGCCGAAGTCGGCGAGGTCGCTCTTGATGTCAGCGAGGATCTCCGCGAGGCCGGCCTCGAAGACGGTGCGGAAGCCGGCGCCGAGGAGTTCCTTCGCGCGCGCGATGACCGCATCGATATACAGGTCCTTGTCGCCGCCGTCCGGCTCGTCGGCCGGCAGGCCCGCAAACACCGTGGAGGCGGGCTTGTGGAACGCGTCGCCATGCCGCGTGCGCAGCGCCGCCGCGATCGGCCGGATGTATTCGCCGCGGTAGCCGTTGGCCGGGAAGGCGAGCGTCTCGCCGCACAGCTCGAGGTAGCGCAACCACACGCTCGCCGCGAGGATGTCCATCTGGCGGCCGGCGTCGTTGACGTAGTATTCGCGGTGCACGGACCAGCCGTCCGCCTCGAGCAGGTTCGCGACCGTCGCGCCGTAAGCGGCGTGCCGCCCGTGGCCGACGTGCAGCGGCCCCGTGGGGTTCGCCGACACGAATTCGACGATGGCGCGCCGGCCGGCTCCGCGATCGCCGCGTCCGTAGCCGGCTCCTGCCGCATGCACGCGCGCAAGCTCCGCCTGCCAGGCCGCCGGCGTCAGGAAAAAATTGATGAAGCCGGGGCCCGCGATCTCGGTCTTCTCGATCAGCTCGTTCTCCGGAAGCGCGGCGACGATCCGTTCCGCGAGCTTGCGCGGGTTCGCGCGCAGGCTCTTCGCGAGGCGCATCGCGATGCTGCAGGCAAAGTCGCCGTGTGCCGTGTCGCGGCTGCGCTCGACCGCCGGCAGGGGCGACGGCGTGCCGCCCGGAGTGGCGGGCGGCAGCGCCGCGAGCGCATCCGAAACCAGCTTTTCGATGAGATTTTTCAAGCGCGCGAGAGTCCAGGAACCTCTGATTTACCCGCGCATGGGCGCGACCGAGTGCGATTTTCGTTTCTGGCAAGAAGCAAGGAGCGAAGTGTATCAGGTGATACATGAGCGACGAGCGACGCAGCCAGGGACGAAGATCGCCCGGTCCCTGCGGGTTACGCGCGGGCCTTGGCGGCACGTCGTTACTCGCCTCGTCCATAGGCTCTGCTATTGGACTTCGGCTCGCGCCTTGTGCCGCCAAGGCGCGAGCGTAACGCGCTCCATGCGCGGGTAATTCAGAGGATCCTAGTCCACTTCGATCGGATCGACGTCCACGGACCAGCGCAGGTTCCGCGACGGGCGCAATTCCTCGATGCGAATGAGCCACGCGGAGAGGAAGCGCTGCAATGTCGCTCGCGCCGGCGCCTCGAGCAGCAGCTGCGCCCGGTAGCGGCCGGCGCGGCGCTCCATCGAGGCCGGCGCCGGGCCGAGGAGCCGCAGGCCCTGACGCTGCGCGGG
>JBATEA010000146.1:0-3829 GCA_049663745.1 Steroidobacteraceae bacterium
ATTGAAGAATGCGCCGTCCACGAGATTCTCGACCGCATGCGCGAGATTCGCGTCCGCGCGCACAAAGGCCGGGTCGCAGCCGCCGAGCTCGAGTCCGACACCGATGAAGCGCTCCGCTGCCGCGCGCTGTACGGCGTGACCGCCATCCACCGAGCCGGTGAAGGCGACGAAATCCACCCGCGGATCCGCAATCAGCCGTGCCGTCTGGCCATGCGAAAGGTGCAATGCGCGAAACAGGCCATCCGGCAGCCCGGCGGCACGCAGGCTGTTCTCGAAGCGCTCGGCGCACAGCGGCGTCTGAGCCGAATGCTTCAGCAGCACCGCGTTGCCGGCCATCAGCGCCGGTATCACGCTGTTGACCGCGATCAGGTAGGGATAATTCCAGGCAGCGACCGTGAGCACGACGCCCAGCGGCTCGCGCCGGAGGAAGCGGCGGAACCCGTCCCTGGGGCCCGCGTCGACATCGGCGAGCGCCTCGGAGGCGATCGCAATCATGTGGCGCGCGCGCTCCAGCGTGCCGCGAACCTCGTTGGGCGCGTAGCGGATCGGCCGGCCCATCTGCCAGGTCAGCTCGATCGCGATCGACTGCGCTTCGGCTTCGAAATGCGTGCAGAAAGCATTGCAGATCCGCGCGCGCTCGGCCACCGGCGTGAGCCGCCAGCGCCGTTGCGCCTCGCGCGCCAGCGTGAGCGCTGCATCGACCGCCTGATCGGCGGCGAGCTCGCGCTCGCAATAAACCGACCCGTCGACCGGGCTGATGGTCTTCTGCGTGGTCAAATGATCTCGAAATAGCGGGCGAGTTCCCAGTCGCTGATGTGGCGGCGGAACTCACGTTCCTCCCACTCGCGGGTCGCGGCGTAATGATCCACGAACTCGTCGCCGAACCAGTCGCGCGCCATCTTCGAGGCCTTCAGCCGCTGCGCGGAGTCCCACAGCGTGCGCGGCAGCGCGAGATATTCCGGGAAGCGCTTCTCGTAGGCGTTGCCCTCGACCATCGGTTCCGGTTCGACGCGATTCTCGATGCCCCAGAACCCCGAGGCCAGCGCCGCCGACAGGATGACGTAGGGGTTCGAATCCGCGGCCGCGATCCGGTACTCGACGCGCTGCGACTTCGGCGACCCGGGAATCACCCGGAGTGAAGTCGTGCGATTATCCACGCCCCAGGCCGAGTCGGTCGGCGCCCAGAAACCCGGGATCAGCCGCCGGTAGGAATTGACCGTCGGCGCGACCATCGCGAGCAGTTCCGGCATCAGTTTCTGCTGCCCGCCGACGAACCAGCGCTGCGTGTCGCTCATCGTGTGCGGCCTGGACGCATCGTAAAAGACCGGCGTGCCTGCGCTGTTCTTCAGCGACATGTGGATGTGGCCGCTCTGCCCCGGCCAGTCCTTCGACCACTTCGCCATGAACGTCGCCATCAGTCCGCGGCGCTGCGCCACGACTTTGCTGAAGGTCTTGAACAGCGCCGCCTTGTCGGCTGCGGCGAGCGCACGGTCCACCGCGATCGCGGCCTCGATGACGCCCGGGCCGGTCTCCTCGTGCAGGCCCTCGATCGCGAAATCCATGCGTTCGGCGGTCTCGAGCAGCGCGCGGTAAAAATCGCTCCAGACGCTGTTGCGGATCACCGAGTAACCGAAGGAGTCCGGCGCGATCGGCCGCAGGTCGCGGTAATTCTTCTCGCGCACGGAATCCGGCGTTTCCGCGAACACGAAGAACTCGTATTCAAACCCGCAATAGGGCTCGAAGCCCATCCTGCGGCCGCGCTCGAGCACGCGGCGCAGCAGCCCGCGCGGGCAGATCTTCTCGGCCGCGCCGCTGAATTCGGCGAGGAAGAACAACATCGGCTCTTCCCATGGCAGTGGCCTGCAGGATTCCGGCAGCACCCGGAGATTGGCATCCGGATAACCGGTGTGCCAGCCCGTATACTTCACGTTGTCGTAAAGCTGGTCGGCGCTGTCCCACCCCAGCACGACGTCGCAGAACCCGAAACCGCCGGCGAGCGCCGACTCGAACTTCGCGCGCGAGATGTACTTGCCGCGCAGGATTCCGTCGATGTCGAAGGCGCCGACCTTGACGTGCGTCAGCCCGCGCTCGGCGACGATCCCACGCGCGTCCTCAGCACTCGCAACTTTCCTTGGATCCATGTGCCTGCCGTCAGTGTGCCTTCTTGCCGCCGCTCATCGCGAACTCTTCCTCGGGCGACAGCACCAGGCGGTGCCGGCCGATTGCCGCGAAATAGATGATCCCGAGTGCGTACCAGACCGCCGTCGCATAGACGCCGGCGCGATAGACCGGATCCTGCAGCTGATAGTAGAGCGTCACGACGGCGACCACCACCGTCACGAGTGCGCCGGGCACGCCGAGCGGGCTCCGGTATGGCCGCTCGATATGCGGCAGGTTGCGCCGCAGCAGGATGAATGACAGGCCCTGCATCGCGTAGGAAATCATCGCGCCGAACACCGCCATGTTCAGCAGCGTGCCGCCGATCACCGCACCGCGGTTGTCCGCGCCTGCCGTGTACCAGACGATCAGCATCGTCATGAAGCCCATCACGGTGCCCGTGTAGAGCGCCATGTGCGGCACTTTGTGCCGGCCGTGCGTGATCGACATGAAAGGCAGGTAGTAGCCGGCGCGCGACAGCGAATAGATCTGCCGTCCATACGCGTAGATGATCGTGTGGAAGCTCGCGATCAGGCCGATCACCGCGAAGAACGCCAGCAGCTTCGCCGTGCCGGCGCCGTAGATGACGCGAAAACCGTCCAGCAATGGCTCAGCCGACGTGGCCAGCGAGAAGGAGCCGTGCATCTTGTCCGGATCGGCGGAGCCGATGCCGGAATTCAGGAAGGTGATCAGGAGCGCCGAGACCATCAGCGTCGACATGCCGTAGATCAGGCCCTTCGGCATGTCGCGCTTGGGATCGTCGGACTCCTCGGCCGCGAGCGGCAGCTGTTCGATCGCGAGGAACAGCCAGACCGCAAAGGGCAACGAGACAAGCGCACCGGCAAAACCGAATGGCAGCCAGTCACCGTCGCCTTGCGGCAGCTCGACCACGCCGCCGTCCGCGCCGACGCCCATGTTCAGCGCCCAACGGCTGATATCGAAATGCGGGATCGCGCTGACCCAGTAAATCGCGAGGATTGCGAGTGCGCCGAGCGTGACGATGACCGACACCCTGAACGACAACTCGACGCCGCGCAGGTTCAGGAACAGGAACACCGCGTAGGAGCCGGCCCACCACAGCGGTTGCACCGCGTCCGGCGTCTCGAAGATCGCGGTGAAGTACGAGCCGATGAAGAACACGATCACCGCCGGCGTCAGGATGTACTCGATGCTCTCGGCGAGACCCGTGAACATGCCACCCCAGGGTCCCATCGCGCTCCGCGCAAACGAGTAGGCGGCGCCGGTGTGCGGCAGAGCGGGCGACATCTCGGCCAGGCTGTAGATCAGCCCCCAGTACATGGCCGCGATGATGAAGAGTGCGATCAGCATGCCGCCGAAGCCGTGCGCCAGGCCGAAGTTCCAGCCCGAGTAATGACCCGAGATCACGGCGCCAACGCCCAGTGCCCACAACGACCAGACTCGTGCGTATCGCCTGAGTCCGCGCTTCTCGAAGTATTCCTTGCCGACGTCCTGGTAGGTGATGCCGCCGATGGTCTGCTTGTCGCTCATGGCTTCCCGCTGTGGTTCCGGCAATCAGGGCCGGACCGGGCGCCTGCGCCGGCCGATCGGCAGCTTGGTGAACGGCAGCCGGGCCGGGTCGGCGACATTGGGGCCCGGTGCTTCGACGACCAGCACCCGGCTCGCGATCGGGCCGAAATCGGCGCGGAAATGC
>JBATEA010000147.1:0-7237 GCA_049663745.1 Steroidobacteraceae bacterium
AGATCGTGTTGATGACCGCGAGGCCGTCGCTGCCGGCCTCGATGCACAGGCGCGCATTTTCCCGGATATCCGTCTGATTGGGCGAGAGCTTGGTGATCAGCGGCTTCTTCGTCATCCTGCGGCAGGCCGCCACCACGCGCGCACTCATTTCCGGGTAATTGCCGAACTGCACGCCGCCTTCCTTGACGTTCGGGCAGGAGATGTTGATTTCCATCGCATCGATGGGTGAATCGTCGAAGCAGCGCGTGACCTCGGCGTATTCGTCGATGGTGGAGCCGCAGACGTTGGCGATGAAGCGCGTCTCGCTGAAATCGAGCGCTGGCAGGATGTTCCGTACGACGTGATCGACGCCGGGGTTCTGCAGGCCGATCGCATTGATCATTCCCATCGGCGTTTCCGTCACGCGATGCAGCGGATTGCCGAGACGGGGCGCGAGCGTCGTGCCCTTCAGTACGATTGCGCCGACATCACGATTGGAAAATCCATCGACGCGCGTGTATTCCTCGCCAAAGCCGACGCAACCGGAGAGCAAGACGATCGGCGAGGCGAGCTTGAGCCCGCAGAACTCGAGCGCGAGCGATGGGTACGGGTGCGGGTCAGTGGCGGCCACCGAGCGATATAATAGGGGACAGTCCCGTTTTTTGCGCAGCGAAAAGGGCGGACTGTCCCCTCTTGAACATGTTTCACGTCATCCTGTTCGAGCCGGAAATCCCGCCCAACACCGGCAACATCATGCGCTTGTGCGCGAATACCGGCGTTACGCTGCACCTCGTGCGGCCGCTCGGATTCTCGCTGGACGATGCACAGCTGCGGCGCGCCGGGCTCGACTATCGCGACCTGGCGCGGGTGCACGAGCACCCGAACCTGGCCGCCTGCCTGTTGCAGTTCGATGCCGCTCGGGTATTCCCGGTCGAGACGCAGGGCGGCAGGCGTTACACCGAACCCGGCTACCGCGCTGGCGATGCGTTCCTGTTCGGTCGCGAGACCGGTGGGCTCCCGGACGACGTCCTGTCGCAGTTCGGTGCCGATCAGGTAATACGGCTACCGATGATCCCCGGCAACCGCAGTCTCAATCTCTCGAACGCCGCGGCCATCGTCATCTACGAAGCCTGGCGCCAGCTCGGTTTCCCGGGCGTCAGTGTGACGTAGAGTTCGACGGCTCAGGATCAGGCTGCGGCGGATGAACTGCCGGCGCCGCGCGCCACGGATTCGGCCAGCAACGACTCGAAGGCGCTGGCGCCCAGCGGGCTCGCGAACAGGAAACCCTGTCCTTCGAGACACCCGTGCCTGCAAAGAATCTCGAGCTGGGCCGGCGTTTCGATGCCTTCTGCGACCGTGCGCAACCGCAGGGCGCTGGCGATTCCGAGGATTGCCTGCAGTACCCGCTCGGCGTCCTCGTCGGCGGACAGGTCCGACACGAAGGATCGATCGATCTTCAGGCAATCCACCGGCAGCCGGCGCAGATAACCGAGCGATGAATATCCGGTGCCGAAGTCGTCAAGTGCGATCGATATCCCGAGACTCCTGAGTTCGTGCAGCCCCTTGAGCGCCGCATCGGTGGCGCTGATCATCAGGGATTCCGTCAGCTCAAGTTCAAGGACGCTGGTTGGCAGGGCAGTATTTCGCAGCGCCGCGAGGACGTCCTCGACCAGCATCCGGGGCGCCCGCAACTGATGAGCCGACACGTTGACGGAAACAACCAGGTGGACCCCGAATTTCGCGTGCCAGGCTGCTACCTGCCTGCAGGCCTCATGCAGGGCCCAGGAGCCGATCGCAAGAATGAGTCCCGATTCCTCTGCAATGGGAATGAATTCCGCGGGCGAGACGGGCCCCAATTCAGGATGGTTCCACCGAATCAGCGCTTCGGCGCCACACAGGGCGCGGTCGACCAGGCCGATTCTGGGCTGGTAGACGAGACTGAGCTCGCCGCGCTCCATGGCACCGTGCATCGCGGATTCGAGGTTGATCATCCTGAGCGCCCGTTGCTGGACCTCGGCAGTGAAGAACTCGTAGCGGGACTCGGCAGCAGACATGCCGCGCGCCGCAGTCGTCCGGGCGTTTTCGAGCAGTGTCGACGCGTTCTGGCCGTCCGATGGCCACATGACGATTCCAGTGCTGACGAGGAAGTTTGCCGTCCAGCCCTGGCCCGCAACCGGCGCCGCCAGCGCGCGCGCCACGTCTTCTGCAACGCTGGCGGCCAGGGTCGGAGAATTGCATCCGGAGCGGAAAAATGCGAACTCCCCTCCGCCGAGATGGGCGAAAGCCGCATCGGCGTCATGGGCAATGGCGTCGAGTATCAGCCGTGTGGTGCTGACGAGCGCCGCGTCGCAGGCAACCTGGCCCAGCGACTGTTGCAGGCGCTCGAGGCCGCGCAGCCGGAAGACGAGGACCCCGAGTTGTGTGGCGGGTTTACGATGCTGAAGTTCGCCGGCGAGCGCATCGACGAACTGCATCTTGTTCGGCAGACCCGTCAACGAATCGAAATTTGCGAGCCGGTATGCCTGTTGCTGCGCGCGTCGCAAGGTCGAGATGTCCTGAACAGCCAGCGTCAGCGTCGCTGCACCCGCGGCTTCCAGGCCCGGCGTCGTCAGCCCCTGGATATGCAGGTTTGGCCCCGACCGCAGCTTGGCCTCGAGCCGGAATGGCGCACGCGACTCCTGCCAGCCGCGGAATGCCTCGAGCAATTTGCGGCCGTCCTTGGATCGCAGCGCGGATACGAGCTGCGCCAGGTGACCGCCGGCGCCGGTCCGCGCGGGCAGCTTTGAACGGATGATCTTGGAAATGTGCAGCGTCCGTCCGGCGCTGTCGACTTCCCAGTGTCCAACCTGGGTCATTTCCTGCACCATCCGCAGCCGGCTCTTGCTGACGACCAGCGCCCGCCTCGACTGGTACTCGCGCAGGAGGAATCGGACGCGCTCGATCAGCAGGCGGCTGCTGATGCCCTTGCTGGTGAAATCCGTGGCGCCGGAATCATAAGCGCGCGCGACGGCATCCACGTCATCGCGGCTGGTCATGATCAGGATGGGCGTATCCCTGCCGGCCGGCGTGGCGCGGATCGCGCGGCAGGCCTCGTACCCGTCCATTTCGGGCATCATGACGTCGAGAATCGCGCAGTCCGGAATTTGCTGCGAAAAAAGCTTGACCGCGGCGCTGCCGTTCTCGGCTCCCAGCACCTCGAACCCGGCGGCCTCCAGCGCGGCCTGCGCCACGAGCAGCGCCACGGCATCATCATCCGCGACCAGCACGCGAGGTGCGCGCTCAGTCATGCTGCCCGCACTCCTTCCGCGGCGATCTCTGCCAGAGCCTGGCAAAGACTGGTGAACTCCGGCCGCAACTGGCTGGCAAGACGGCCGGCGGCGTCGAGGTCGCCACTGCGGGCGGCCTGTTCACAATCGCTGGCTATCGCCGCAAAGCGTCGACCCCCGATGCTGAGGGCGGCAGACTTCAATGCATGGGCGGCGCGTTCCACTTCCGCGGCGCCGCGGGCATTCAGTGCGACATCAACTTCGTCCAGGTTCTTCTCGGCCTGCTTCTGGAACAGCGACGCGGCGCGTTCGACCATCTGGGGACGGCCCAGCCCGCGCAATTCTGCAATGTGATCCATATCGACGATCGGCAGCGCGCTCCCGGTCCCGGACTGTCCGCTTTCATCGCGCGCTTCGCTGTCGCGGGTGCCGCCGGGCGCAGCGACATTGGCCACTGGATCTGTCGCGGAAGTGACGGTCGTGTTCGATGCCCCCGTCGCCGCCAGCAGAACGTCATGGAGCTTTTTCATCGTGAACGGCTTGCTGATGAAGTCGGTCATTCCCGATTGCAGGCAGCGCTCCCGGTCACCTTGCAGTGCATTTGCCGTCAGCGCGACGATCGGAATGGGATCGCGACCATTTGCGGCTTCTGCCGCGCGGATCCGGCGGGTTGCTTCAAAGCCGTCCATCAATGGCATCTGGCAGTCCATGAGCACCAGGTTGAAGCTCCACGAAAGGGCCTGCTCGACGCCGACACTGCCGTCGTGCGCGCATTCCACTTTGCACCCGAGCGACTCGAGCATGCCGACGGCCACCTCGCGATTGACCTGGCTGTCCTCGACGAGCAGCACCCTCAGATTGAGACGCTCCTGTTTGGCGGCCACAACCGGCTGATCATCGCCCGAGCCGCCGTGCCCGAGGGCATGGTCAATCGCCGCGCGCAACCGCGCCCGGCGCACGGGCTTGCTCATTCGCGCATCGGGAGCACTGGATGAGTTGATGGACAGGGTGGCGGCAGCCGCGGCCGGCCTGCTGCTCGTCATCAACACGAGCGGAACCGGCGCGGAGAGCGGCCTTGCACGCAGTCGATCGATCAGTTCCACGCCGGTCATGTCGGGCAACAGTTCGTCGATCAGGACCAGGCCGAATTTGTCGAGCGCGATCCGATCGATGGCGTGATTGCCCGTTCGCGTCATCCACACGCGCGCGCCGCCAGACTCCAGCAGCGTCGCAAGGGCCTTGGCCGCTGACTGGTCGTCCTGCACGATCAGGACGCTGTTGACACCAGCGCTGAAGGACTTGGCGGCCGGCTGCGTTCCCTCGGGGACGGTGAGCGGCAGCGTGACCCAGAATGTCGAGCCGACGCCCAGTTTGCTGGTGGCCCCGACCGCACCGCCAAGCAGCGTGACGAGCTCCCGGGTGATGGCCAGGCCCAGGCCCGTCCCGCCATGCTTGCGCGTCTCGAAGGAGTCACCCTGGGTGAACGCCTCGAAGATGGTGTCGAGCTGCCCCTCGGGAATCCCGAATCCGGTGTCCTCGATCTCGATGCGCAGCCCGACCTTTCCATTGGCCGGTCCGGTTGCGGCCGCTCGCGCGATGATGTGCCCCCGTTCGGTGTACTTGATGGCGTTGCCGAGCAGGTTGACGAGGATCTGGCGCAGGCGAATGGGGTCGCCGCTGCATTTCTGCGGCACATCGGCACCGATGTCGCAAATCAGTTCGAGGTTGCGTTCGTGCGCCTGCGGAGCCAGAAATTCGCAGACTTCCTCCATCAATTCGACGGGCGAAAAGCCGGTTTCGAGTACCTGGAGCTGGCCGGCCTCGATCTTCGAAAAGTCGAGGATGTCGTTGATGATTTCAAGCAGCGCATCGGCGGACGAGCGCATGGTCTGCACCATGTGCTGCTGCTGATCCTCGAGACCGCTGTTCTCCAGGAGTTCGGCCATACCCACGACACCGTTCATCGGCGTGCGGATTTCGTGGCTCATGCGGGCCAGGAAATCTCCCTTGGCCTGGCTCGCCTTCTCCGCCTGGCGAGCAGCCTGCTCGAAGTTCTTCGTGCGCTCGATGACGAGTTCCTGCAGCTTGCGGCGATGCTCGGCGAGCCGTTGATTCCGGGCATGGATTTGCTGACTCATCTCGTTGAAGCTGACGATCAGGCTGCCGACCTCATTGGGGCCGCCGGGCGTGGCCCGAATCGAGTAGTCCTGGGTGTGTGCCACCTGGTCCATCGTCTCGAGCAGATGGGCGATGGGGGTGGCGATCTGCCTGCGCATCCGGGCCGCGACGACGATAACGAAGATCACGACCGGAAGCATGAAGAGCAGGGCCCGGAGCAGCGGCGCGAGCGCAGAATTCAGGACTGGCCGCGGTAACACCACGACCTCGACTGAACCGACAGGATCGCCGTTGATGTCGAGATCTCGAAGTATGTGCATCTCGGGCGGGGCAATCTCCGGCAGATGGTCGAGCACGACCCGCTGCCAGCGCGGCAAATGAACGTCGGGCTGCTTCGACGCATCGGCGGTTCGCACGACTCTGGCGAGCACCGCGCCGTCGTTGTCGATTAACTGGACCGACGACGCATCGGCAATCACCGCGATCTTTTTCGCCGCTGCCTGTGCTTCGTACTTGAAGGCGCCGTCGAGCGCCGAAACCGCCGCGCTGCGGCCCTCCGCGATTGCCATGTCGGCCCGGTCAGCGAGCAGTGCGCGGTCATCGACGATGATGTGCCACAGGAGCGGCAGGGTGGCGACGAGCAACGCCGGTGCAGCGACGAATGCCACCAGTCGCGTCAAGCGCCGGGCCAGACTCCCGGTTGGCCGCCAAACGGTCTGTGGATTGATCGTCGAAGGATTCTTGGAATGGGCTTTGACTGGCACCGGGGAACCTCGGCCGAAGTTACAGCTGCTGACGCGCAGATTGTCGAACTGCCCGGGGATCTTCGGCAGCAGATCGCGCATTTCATCGAATCGCTTTTGACAGAACGCGGGAATTGTGATGCCGGTCGCAAGTCCGGGCGTCACCAGGAGTCAGCGGTACGGCAAATCGGTCGCGCCGGCGATGTCGCGCGACAGGGGAAGGCAAAGAGGGTCAGTTCTCGGCGGAGACTTCGCGCCGGAGCATCGACTCGACCACCTCCGGTATCGCCATGCCTTCATAGAGCACCTGGTAGACGTGCTCGCAGATGGGCATGTCGACGCCGAGCTTCTTTGCGACCATGTGCACGGCCTTCGCTGCGTGATAACCCTCGACGACCTGGCCGATCTCGGCGATCGCCTGGTCGATGGGCTTGCCGGAGGCGAGGGCGCGGCCGAAGCGGCGGTTGCGCGACTGGTCGTCGGTGCAGGTCAGCACCAGATCGCCGAGTCCCGCGAGGCCCATCAGCGTCTCCTGCTTCGCACCGAGCGCGACGCCAAGCCGCACCATCTCGGCGAGGCCACGCGTGATCAGGAACACTCGACTGTTGGAACCATAGCCCATGCCGTCGGAGCCGCCGGTCGCGATGGCGATCACGTTCTTGACCGCACCGCCGATTTCGACGCCGACGATGTCGGTCTGCGTGTAAGCGCGGAAATTATCGGCGGACAGGCTTTTTGCAAGCCCGAGCGCGAAAGCAGAATCGGGCGACGCCACGGCGATGGCGGTCGGAAGCCCTTCGCCCACTTCACGCGCGAACGTCGGGCCCGAGAGCACCGCGAGCGGAATTTTCAGGCCCAGCACTTCCTGCGCAACCTGGTGCGGCAGCTTGCCGGTGGAAAGCTCGAATCCCTTGCTGGCCCAGGCGACACGTGCCTGCGGACCGAGCAACGGCTTGATCTGCTGCAGCACGATCCGAAGCGCGCTCGACGGCACGGCGAGCAGCAGGTCGTCGCCGCTCGCGATGGCCTTCGCGATGTCCGGTTCGATCGCGAGCGAGGAAGGGAACTCCGCGCCGGGCAGGTAGCGCTCATTGCGGCGCGCGCGGGCGAGCTCGGCGGGATTGTCTTCTT
>JBATEA010000148.1:0-4340 GCA_049663745.1 Steroidobacteraceae bacterium
GCAACAGCTGATTGCAGCCCGGGCTCGAGCCCGAGGTCATTGAATTTCATGGGTATTTTCTGAATTCCGGGGAGCTTGGGCGCGCGAACTATACAGGAAATCGGCCCGCCATGCCGTTCGCCCGCTGGAAGCTCCCGACTGCAGGGACGAGGTGGGCTGTTTACACTGAACCGATGGCCAAGGACGGAAATTATTCGTTTGGCGTCGAAGAGGAATTCTTCCTCGCCGACGGCGAGACGGCCCGCATCCTCAAGCGCGCACCCGCCGGCTTCCTCGCCGATTGCAAGGGCCTGCTGGCCGGCCGGATCGGCCACGAGTTGTTGCAGTCGCAAGTCGAGGCCAAGACCAGGGTCTGCCTGGAAACCGCGGAGCTGGACACGGAAATACGGCGTTTGCGCCGCACGCTGATGGATTGCTGCGACAGGCACGGGCTCGCGATCGTTGCTGCCGGAACATTTCCGATGGCCGAATGGCGCGAACAGGCACATACCGACCAGCCTCGTTACCAGAAGCTGGTGGACGATTTCCAGATCATCGGACGGCGCAACCTGCTGTGCGGCCTGCACGTGCACGTGGCACCACCGCCCGGCGTCGATCGCGTCGACGTCATGAACCGGATGCTTCCGTGGCTGCCATTGTTCCTGGCGCTCAGCGCTTCTTCGCCATTCTGGAACAGGAGCCGTACCGGCCTCATGAGCTATCGCCAGGCCGCCTACGATGAATGGCCGCGCACCGGGATACCGGATTATTTCCACGGCGAGGCTGATTACCAGTCCTTCGTGTCGATCCTGGTGCAGGCGGGCATCATTACGGACGCGGGATTCCTGTGGTGGGCCGTGCGACCATCATCCCGGTATCCGACCATCGAACTGCGCATCTGCGATTCCTGCACCGCAATCGAAGTCGCCATCGGCATCGCCTGCCTGTTCCGCTGCCTCACGAGACTTCTGGTGCGCCAGGCGGACATCGGCCGCGCGCGCTCCTCGATGACCCGCATGCTGATCGAGGAGAATCGATGGCAGGCCAAGCGGCACGGTATCCGCGCCGAGTTCGTGGACGTTCACACCGGCCGGGGCAAGCAGTCCGTGGCCTTGAATCTCTCCGACCTCGTCTCGCAATGCGCTGCGGACATCAAGCACTTTGGCTGCCAAGACGAGATCGTCGCGCTGACGCGTATTTTCAAGACCGGCAACAGCGCAGAACGTCAGCTCGGAATCTATCGAGCTGCCCGCGACCGGGGCGCTCACAGGGCAGAGAGCTGCCGGCGTGTCGCAGCCTGGCTGATCAAGGAAACCCGCCGTGTGTAAGACACGGCCTCGAAATCGTCCGTTGGCGTGTGGCGGGCCTTGCAACGTGCAAGAATCCGGTCGAGCGGGCGCGACGATCCGCGTTGCGGTGAAAAGGAGAGCCCCATGCGTTTCCGTGTGACAGGCCTGCTTGCCCTGATGAGCGTGGCCCTTTCCGGATGCGGCTACAACACGATTCAAACCCAGGACGAGGCCGTGAAAGCCGCGTGGTCCGAGGTCGTCAACCAGTATCAGCGCCGCGCCGACCTGATTCCGAACCTCGTCAATACGGTCAAAGGCTTCGCAGCGCAGGAACAGAAGGTGCTGATCGGCGTGACCGAGGCGCGCGCCCGCGCGACCTCGATCCAGGTGACCCCCGAAGTGCTCAACGACCCGGAGGCGCTCAAGAGATTCCAGGCCGCGCAGGGCGAGCTCACCAATGCGCTCAAGAGCCTGATCGCCATCACCGAGAACTATCCGGAACTGAAGTCGGACCAGAATTTCCGCGACCTCCAGGCGCAGCTCGAGGGCACCGAGAATCGCATCACGGTCGCGCGCAACCGCTACATCGAGTCGGTGCAGACTTTCAATGCCACGATCCGGAAATTCCCGGTCAACCTGACCGCGAAGATGTTCAGCTACGACGTCAAGCCGAACTTCACGGTCGAGGACGAGGCGGCGATTGCGCGCCCGCCCGCGGTGGACTTCGGCACGACCCCGGCGGCACCGGCCGAGGCGCCGGCGGACAAGCCGGCCAACTGACCATCGGCACAGGTTTGCAATGAACGAGCATCGCGTCCTGCGCTTTGGAGCGCTGGTCGCCGCATTCCTGTTCACAGGGCTGCCCGGCGCTGCATCCGCGCAGGCGCTGCGACCGATTCCTCCGCTCGCCGCGCGCGTGACCGACCTGACCGGCACGCTCTCGAGCGCGCAGAAGGCGCAACTCGAATCGCGGCTCGCCGAATTCGAGTCGCGGAAGGGCGCGCAGATCGCGGTGCTGATCGTTCCGAGCACGCAGCCTGAGGAAATCGAGCAGTACTCGATCCGTGTCGTCGATGCCTGGAAGCTCGGGCGTGAGAAGCCGGACGATGGCGCGCTGCTCCTGATCGCCAAGGACGACCGAGTCATGCGCATCGAAGTGGGCCGCGGCCTCGAGGGTGCGCTCACCGATCTCGTCAGCAAGCGGATCATTTCCGACACGATCACGCCCCTGTTCCGGCAGGGCGATTTCGCCGGCGGCATCTCGGCGGGCGTCGAGCAGATGATCCGCGTCGTGGACGGCGAGCCGCTGCCGGAGCCCGACCCGCAATGGAGCGGCGGGACCGAGCGCCTCGCCGGCATGCTGCCATTTCTGCTGGGCATCGTCTTTGTCGGTTCAGCGGTGTTGCGGGCCCTGTTCGGGCGCGCCCTGGGCTCGGTCGCAACCGGTGGCGTCACCGGAACCATCGCCTGGTGGCTGACGTCAGTGCTCGGACTGTCGATCGGCGTGGGATTCGTTGCCGCCATCGCATCTTTGCTGCTCGGCTTCGGAGGCGGCAGCCGCTGGTCGAGCCGGCCGGGCCATGGCGGCTGGACATCGGGCGGCTGGGGTCGCGGCGGATTTGGAACGGGCGGCCTCGGTGGGGGTGGCGGCGGCTTTGGCGGAGGTGGCGGCAGTTTCGGAGGCGGCGGCGCATCGGGTCGCTGGTAGCACATGCAAGCCGCCCGCGTACTGCGTCACCTGTTCGCGACCCACTGGGGCACGCGGCGCCGATTCGATTCCGAAGTGCTGGCGCGCATCGAGAAGGCCCTGCGGCGGATCGAGGGACAGCATGCGGGCGAGCTGCGATTCGCGATTGAAACCGCGTTCGACCTGCCGGAGCTCTGGTACGGCGTGACGCCGCGACAGCGGGCGTTACAGGTATTCGGGCAGCTCGGGGTCTGGGACACGGAAGGCAACAACGGCGTGTTGATCTACGTGCTGATGGCCGACCATGACGTCGAAATCATCGCCGACCGCGCGATTGCCGCGCGCGTCACGCAGGCCGAGTGGGACGCCGTGTGCCGCGAGATGGAAGCGCATTTCCGGGCCGGTCGCTTCGCCGAGGGCAGCGAGGCCGGAATCGCCTCGGTCGGCAGGCTGCTCGGAAAACACTTTCCGGGCCGCGGCGGGGATCGCGACGAACAGCCGAATCAGGCGGTCCTGCTCTAGCCGGCCTCTCACGCCAGCGAGTGATAGACCTTCTGCACGTCCTCGTCCTGCTCGAGCAGGTCGATCAGTTCCAGTGCCTCGTTGGCCTGCACTTCCGGTAGCTCCACGGGCATCCTGCAGATGTATTCCTGCTCGGCCGACAACGGCACGATCCGCCTTTCTTCGAGCCGCTTCTGCAATACCCCGAAATTCTCGAAGTCACAGCGCACGACCAACTGTGGTTCGCCTCTCTCGCCGGTGCTCTCGCCCATCTCCTCGAGCCCGTGGTCGATCAGGTCCAGTTCGAGTTCATCCTGGTCTATGCCGGCGGGATCGAGCCGGAACACGCCCATGCGCCGGAACTGGAAGCTGACACTGCCATTGCTCGCAAGATTGCCGCCGTGCTTGCTGAAGATGTTGCGAACGCCCGCGACGGTGCGCGTAGGGTTGTCGGTCGCGGTCTCGACGAGCACGGCGACACCGTGCGGCGCGTAACCCTCGTACAACACCTGCTGGAAATCGGCGGCTCCCTGGCCGGAAGCGCGGCGGATGGCGGCCTCGATCCGGTCCTTCGGCATGTTGATCGAGCGTGCGTTCTGGATCACCCGACGCAACGTCGGATTGTTGGCCGGGTCCGAGCCTCCTGACTTGACCGCGATCGTGATGTCCTTGCCGATGCGCGCGAACTGCTTCGCCATGCGGTTCCAGCGCGCGAACATCGTGTGTTTGCGGACTTCGAATATTCGGCCCATTTACTAAGTATCGCATCGGGCATGGCGCTCCGGGTAGGATGACTCATGCGCGATACGGCATGGCGTTGGGCGATGGAGCGGGTACTGCACGTCGCGCGCGCGGCCCTGGCGCGCGAACCGACACCGGCACGG
>JBATEA010000149.1:0-2411 GCA_049663745.1 Steroidobacteraceae bacterium
CAGCACGGTCACCGTAATCGTCAAACACCTCGAGATGGGCCAGGGCACCTACACCGGCCTGCCGACGCTGGTTGCCGAGGAGCTGGATGCCGACTGGTCGCAGATCCGCGCCGAAGGCGCGCCTGCCGACGCGAAGCTATACAACAATCTCTTCTGGGGCGAAGCGCAGGGCACGGGCGGCAGCACTGCGCTCGCCAATTCCTATGAACAGCTCCGCAATGCCGGCGCCACGGCGCGCGCCATGCTGGTCGCTGCGGCCGCCGAGCGCTGGCAGGTGCCGGCGTCTTCGATCAAGGTTTCGCAGGGAGTTGTTTCTTCGGGTGACAGGAAAGCAAGTTTCGGCGAGCTCGCCGCGGAAGCGGCGAAACAGCCCGTTCCGGCCACGGTCAAGCTGAAGGACCCGAAAGATTTCGTCCTCATCGGCAAGCCCGCGGCACGCACGGACGCGCGCGCGAAGTCGAATGGCAGCGCGATCTTCACGCAGGACGTGAAGCTCCCCGGCATGCTGACGGCGGTCGTCCTGCATCCGCCGCGCTTCGGCGCGAAGCTGAAGAGCTTCGATGCCGCGAGTGCCAAGCAGGTCAAGGGCGTCCTGCAGGTGGTGGCCTTTTCCACTCCGGTGACCAACGGCGTTGCGGTCCTCGCGAAGGACTACTGGTCGGCGAAGAAAGGCCGCGATGCACTGACTGCGGAATGGGACGAGTCCGCCGCTTTCAAGCGCGGATCCGCCGAGATCATGGATGAATACAAGCGCCTTGCGGCGAAGCCCGGCACAAGCGCGCGCAAGGACGGCGATGTCGACGCGGCCCTGCAAGGCGCCGCGAAAGTCATGGAAGCCGCCTACGAGTTCCCCTACCTCGCGCATGCCAGCATGGAGCCGCTGAATTGCGTCGTCAGGCTCGGCAGCGACGGTTGCGAAATCTGGAACGGCGAGCAGTTCCAGACGGGCGACCAGATGGCGGTCGCGAAACTCCTGGGCCTGAATCCGGCGCAGGTCCAGATCCACCAGCTCTACGCTGGCGGCAGCTTCGGCCGGCGCGCCAATCCCCTCTCCGACTACCTGCTCGAGGCCGCCGCGATCGCCCGGGCGGCGAATGGCTCTGCGCCGGTGAAGTTGGTCTGGGGACGCGAGGACGACATGCGCGCCGGCTTTTACCGGCCGATGTATTACCACGCGCTCAAGGCGGGCCTCGACGCAGAAGGCAACCTGGTTGTCTGGAAGCACGTCGTGGTCGGCCAGTCGATCCTGGCCGGCACGGCTTTCGAGTCAGTGCTCGTGAAGGGCGGCATCGACGCCACCTCGGTCGAAGGCGCCGCCAACCTGCCCTACGCCATCCCGAACCTCGCAGTCGAGCTTCATTCGCCTGCGATCGGCGTGCCGGTGCAGTGGTGGCGCTCGGTCGGCTCGACCCACACCGCCTTCGCCACCGAGTGCTTCCTCGACGAGATCGCGCGCGAAGCGAAGAAGGATCCATTCGAGCTGCGCCGTTCGCTGCTCGACAGGCACCCGCGGCATCGGGCCGTGCTCGAGTTCGCCGCGCAGAAGGCCGGCTGGGGCAGTCCGAAGCCCGGCATCTCCCGCGGAATCGCCGTGCACGAATCGTTCAACACCTTCGTCGCCCAGGTGGTCGAAATCTCCGGCAAGGAATCTTCGCTGAAGATCGAGCGAGTGATCTGCGCGGTGGATTGCGGCGTGGCGGTCAACCCGAACATCGTCGCCATGCAGATGGAATCCGGCATCGGCTACGGCCTCTCCGCCGCCCTCGCCGGCACCATCACGCTGAAGGACGGTATCGTCGAACAGTCCAACTTCCACGACTATCCCGTGCTGCGCATGAACCAGATGCCGAAGATCGAAGTCTTCATCGTGCCGTCGACGGAAAAGCCCACCGGCGTCGGCGAGCCTGGTACCCCGGTGATCGCGCCCGCCCTTGCGAACGCGATCCTGGCGATGCAAGGCAAGCCCATCCGCGCGCTTCCGATGTCCTCGCAAGGAGTCGCGTTCGCATGACGCGACGCGCATCAACCATCGTACTCACGGCCAACGAGTCCCGTCCTGAAGCGCCGCGTGAACGTTTCAGTTGGCGACTCCGTGCGGATCAAAGAGGCTCACCGTGAGTAAAGTCGTGATCGACATGTCCATGCCCCTCGACGGGTTCGTCACCGACGGGATCGAAAGCGCTATCCATCAGGCGCGGGCGGTTGCCAGGGGAGGGTGCGGCTTTTCGATGCTTTGCCCGACGGCATCCGCCTCGACAAGCTGTCAGTCAGCGACGGTCCGTTCGCCACCCATCTGCGCTACCGGGTAAACCGCAACTAGCAAGCCTGTTGCCCGGACCTATGTACGCTGGCGAACAGACGTACCCTCGCCTTACACACAACCTTCTTCGCACATCGCACGTCGCACGTCG
>JBATEA010000150.1:0-8785 GCA_049663745.1 Steroidobacteraceae bacterium
AAGTAGGCGAGCGCGAGCACGATGAAGCCGGTAATCGTGTAGGCAGCCGCTTTGCGGCCGCGCCAGCCGAAACGCCAGCGTCCGACCAGCAGCACCGCGAATATGAGCCAGGCAGCCAGCGCGAGAATCGTCTTGTGCGCGAGGTGCTGCTGGAACAGGTTGGTCACGAACAGGAGGCCCGCGAGGATCGCCATGGTCAGTGCGGCCATGCCGGTACCGATCACGGTGAACATCGCATGCTCGAGACTTTCGACGGGCGGCAGTGAAGTCAGCCATTTTGCGGGACGCTTGCTGCGCAATTGCCCGTCCTGCACTGCCAGCACGATGACCAGCACCGCGGCGATCGCGAACATGCCGGCCGACCCCAGCGCCAGCAGGATATGCACGGCCAGCGGCCAGCCCGTCTCGGTGATGTCACGCGGCTCGGGCAGGCTGCCGGTGCCAGCCGCCAGCAGTGCGGCGATCCCGAGCACGACCGCCGCAACCGTGCGATAACCGGCTGACAACAGTGCGATGATGCCGCCGGCGCCGACCACGAGGCCCATCAGCGACGCGCTGTCGGGGATGCCCATTGCAACCTTGCCGAGGGGAAGCAAGGTGTTCGCGAGCCAGAAAGCGTGGGCAAGCACTGCTCCAGCCGCCAGATACAACGCGGGTTCGCGCAACGCGATCCGGCTGCTGTCGCGCCCCGCGGCATGCGCCGAGGCTGCAACAGCAGCCAGGTAAAGCAAGATGACCAAAAATCCGCGCAAGACAGGCTCCGGGATCGCGCAGGGCCATTGTACAGGGCGCGCCTTATAATCGGCGGCAGCACGATTTTGCGGCTTGCGCCGCCAGGCTGCCCCCGATGTTCGACACGCTCGCCACGCGCCTCGGCCAGGCGGTCAATTCCCTGCGCGGCCGCGGCCGACTGTCCGAGGACAACGTCGCCGATACCCTGCGCCAGGTTCGCATGGCGCTGCTCGAAGCGGACGTCGCCGTTCCGGTCGTCAAGGCATTCATCGAGTCCGCGCGCGCGCGCGCGATCGGCGCCGAGGTCACGCGCAGCCTGACGCCGGGGCAGGCCTTCATCAAGATCATCCACGAGGAACTGACCCGGGTCATGGGCGAGCCGGGGCAGGGGCTGAACCTGCGCGCCCAGCCGCCGGTCGTCATCCTGCTCGCGGGCCTTCAGGGCGCCGGCAAGACGACGACGGCCGCCAAGCTGGCGCGCCACCTGATCGAACAGCAACGCAAGCGGGTGCTGCTGGCGAGCACCGACGTGTACCGGCCTGCCGCAATGACTCAACTCGCTCGGCTCGCTGGCCAGGTCAGTGCCGAATACTTCGAAGCTGCCGCGGGAGCGAGTCCGGTCGAGATCGCGACCGCCGCGGTTGCGCACGCGCGGAGCCACGCGCTGGACGTGGTCGTCATCGATACGGCCGGGCGCCTGCACGTGGACAAAGAGATGATGGACGAAGTGCAGGCCATCGATCGCGCGATTGCTGCGACCGAGAGGCTGTTCGTCGTGGACAGTATGGCAGGCCAGGATGCCGTCAACGCGGCGCGGGCTTTCGACGCGTCGCTGGCGTTGACCGGCGTGATCCTGACCAAGGCGGACGGCGATGCGCGCGGCGGCGCGGCGCTCTCGGTGCGCCATGTGACCGGCAAGCCGATCCTGTTTCTCGGCGTCGGTGAAAAGATCGATGCGCTCGAAGCGTTTCACCCTGAGCGCGTGGCCTCACGCATCCTCGGCATGGGCGACGTGCTGGCGCTGGTCGAGCAGGTGCAGGCCGGCGTCGACCAGGATCAGGCGCGGCGACTGGCGGACAAGCTGGCGAAGGGCCGCGGCTTCGATTTCAGCGACCTGCGCGAGCAACTCGGCCAGTTGCGCCAGATGGGTGGCATGGCTGCGCTCGTGGACAAGCTCCCGGCGCAGTCCCTGCCGCCGGGAGCGCTCGCCCAGGTCGACGACCGGTCGATCGGGCACCAGATCGGCATCATCGATTCGATGACGCCGGCCGAACGGCGGCGCCCCGGCATCATCGACGGATCGCGCAAGAGGCGCATTGCGGCGGGGGCGGGCGTGCAGGTCCAGGAAGTCAACCGCCTGCTGAAGCAGCAGCTGCAAATGGAAAAGGTCATGAAAAAGATGAAGGGCGGAGGTCTTGCGCGGATGCTGCGGGGGCTTGCAGGGCGGAATCCCGGCGGCCATGGCCCGCGCTGACAGGAGGATCTTCCGGCCCGGCGTAAGCCTTTCATTGACCGCATGATTTGAGTAGAATGCGCGGCTCTTTTGACGGGGCTCGACGCTCCGGGACTGCGAGGAATTCATCCGATGGTGACGATTCGACTGACACGCCGTGGCGGCAAGAATGCGCCGTTCTATCACGTCGTCGTCACGGACAGCCGCAAACGGCAGGGCGGACTGGTCCTGGAACAGGTCGGGTTCTTCAATCCGGTCGCCCGGCGCAAGGACCAGAAAATCGAGCTCGACCTGCCGAGGATCGACTACTGGACCGCCACGGGCGCCAAGATGTCCGACCGGGTCCGTACGCTCGTATCGGCTTTCCGCAAGCAGGCGGCGGCCTGATCGACCAGCGACGGTCGCCGCATGACGGAGTCACCGTCGCAAGCGACCGGGCAGGGAGATAGCCGGATCGCCCTGGGCCGGATCACGGGTTCCTTCGGTGTGCGCGGCTGGGTCAAGATCCAGTCCTACACGGAACCGCCGGAGCAGATGCTGGAATTCCCGGTGTGGCGGGCGGATCTCCCGGGCGGCGGGCATCGCGACCTGACGCATCTCGAGGGCCGCCGTCATGGCAAGGGGCTGGTCGTGAGGCTGTCGGGCGTCGAAGACCGTGACCAGGCCATCGCACTCGCACGGCAGGAATTGTGGATCGAGCGCCGCGAATTGCCGGCGCTCAGGGATGGCGAGCATTACCAGGCCGACCTGGTCGGGCTCGAGGTCGTGAATCTGGAAGGCCGCGTGCTGGGACGCGTGGACCATTTTCTCGAGACCGGGGCCAATGCCGTCATGGTCGTGATCGGCGCACGGGAACATTGGTTGCCGATGGTTCCCCGTCATGTGCAGCGCGTGGATCTCGGACAACGGCGCATCACGGTGGACTGGGACCCCGATTTCTAGATGCAAATAGAAGTCGTCACGCTGTTCCCGGACATGATCCGGGCGGGTCTCAAGGAGGGTGTCGTCGGGCGCGCGGTGGCGGCAGGTCTGCTGCGGGTGGGTACCGAGAATCTGCGTGAACTCGCGACCGATGCGCACCGTACGGTGGACGACCGGCCCTATGGCGGCGGCCCCGGGATGGTGATGAAGGCCGAGCCGCTGGCGGGCGCGATCCGGGCTTGCAGGGCGCGCTTGCCGCAGGGCTCGCCGGCCATCGCGCTGTCCGCTCAGGGCCGGCCGTTCACCCAATGGCATGCGCGACGGCTGGCGGGTGTAGCGGGCATGATGCTGGTCGCGGGCCGCTACGAGGGCATCGACCAGCGGGTGATCGAGACGCTGATCGACGAAGAGCTGTCGATCGGTGACTATGTGGTGTCGGGCGGCGAGTTGCCTGCGCTCGTGGTCATCGATGCGGTGGCCCGGCTGCTGCCGGGAGTGCTGGGCGATGTGGAATCGGCGGCGCAGGATTCGTTCGGCGACGGGCTGCTCGACTGGCCGCAGTACACGAGGCCGGAAGCCTGGGAAGGGCATGTGGTGCCGGCTGTATTGCTGGGCGGGAACCACGCCGACATCCGGCGCTGGAGGCTGAAGCAGGCGCTGGGCCGCACCTGGCGGGTTCGTCCGGATCTGATCGCCGCGCGGACACTCTCCGTCGAGGAGCGCGCGCTGCTCGCGGAATATTGTGCCGAGGCGGCCATCGAACCGCCGCGGTGAGCCGATGAAGATGGGATAAACGCTGGAACCAGGAACAGAGCCATGAACAAGATCATCCAGGAACTGGAATCACGCACGATGAGCCGTAAGCTGCCCGAGTTCGGGCCCGGCGATACCGTGGTCGTCCAGGTCAAGGTCCGCGAGGGCGACCGCGAGCGCATCCAGGCCTATGAAGGCGTCGTGATCGCCTGCAAGAACCGCGGCTTCAACAGCTCCTTCACCGTGCGCAAGGTCTCGCATGGCGAGGGCGTCGAGCGCGTGTTCCAGACGCACAGCCCGTCAATCGCCGATATCGAAGTGAAGCGCCGCGGCAAGGTGCGCCGCTCCAAGCTCTACTATCTGCGCGCGCGTTCCGGCAAGTCCGCACGCATCGAGGAAAAGCTGGGCAACTGACGATGGGCCTCATGCGCGCACTCGGAGCCTTCCTGAAGGGCTTGTGGTACGCCCTCGACGGCGTGCGCAAGGTCCTGCACCTGGTGCTGCTGCTGGTCATCTTCGGTGCGCTGCTGGCGGTCAGTCACACGACGCTGCCGATCATTCCGCGCCGCGCTGCCCTTGATCTGGCGCCGCTGGGAAGCATCGTCGAGGAGGAAGCCGGCGATCCGCTCGATCGGGCCTTTGCCGATATCACCGGCGAGGACGAGCGCGAAACGCGGCTGCGCGACCTGATCGACGTCGTCGACCATGCGCGGGACGACGAGCGCATCCGGGCCCTGGTGCTGAACCTCGACGGTCTCGACCACGCCGGCCTTCCGGCGCTGCAGGATCTGGCGCAGTCGATACGCTGGTTCCGCGAGTCGGGCAAGAAAGTCTATGCGCACGGGCTTGCGTTCTCGCAGCGCCAGTACTATCTCGCCGCGCAGGCCGACGAGCTTTACCTGGATCCATTCGGGTACGTGTTGCTGGACGGCTATGCGTATTACCGCAGCTTCCTGCGCGGCACCGCGGAAAAGCTCGCCGTCGACGTGAATGTCTTCAAGATCGGCACCCACAAGTCGGCGCCCGATACCTGGACCCGCAGCGACATGTCGCGCGAGGACCGCGAAGACGCGAAGGTCTGGGTGGGCGCGCTGTGGGACAGCTACAAGGCGGATGTCGCTGCGGCGCGCAAGCTGGAGCCCGGGCTGATCCAGGCCTATTCCGATGAAGCGGCAACCGGCGTGCAGGCCACCGGCGGCGACCTGGCCCAGTACGCACTCGCGCGCGGCCTCGTGGATGGCCTGAAGACAAGCGAGGAATTCGAGAAGATCGTCGCCGGCGTTGCCGGAGAGGACGAGGACACGGGCAGCTACCGGTCCGTCGACTGGCGGCCGTACCTGTCCGTCGTGCGCTCGGACGAGGCGCTGGCGGGTTCCGAGGACCAGAACGTCGCAGTCGTGGTCGCCTCGGGCGAGATCCTGGATGGCGAACAGCCGCCGGGATTCGTCGGCGGCGACACGCTGGCGGGGCAGCTCCGCGAACTGCGCGATGACGACGACTACTCGGCCGTCGTGCTTCGCATCGACAGTCCCGGTGGCAGCATCATGGCGTCCGAGGTGATCCGCCGCGAGGTGGAGGCGCTTCGAGCTGCGGGCAAGCCGGTCGTCGTCTCGATGAGCACGGTCGCAGCCTCGGGCGGTTATTACATCGCGATGAATGCGGATCGCATCTTCGCGGCCCCGACCACGATCACGGGCTCTATCGGCGTGTTCGCGGTGATACCGACCTTCCAGCGCACGCTCGCGAAGCTCGGCGTCACCAATGACGGTTTCGGCACGACCGACCTGGCGGGAGCCGGCGACTTCGACCGGGAATTGGGCGGCGAGACGCGGCAGATCCTGCAGGCCAGCGTCGAGCACGCGTACCGGACGTTCGTGGACGGCATCGCACGCGCGCGCGACCGCAGGCCCGAGGAAATCGAAAGCCTGGCGCAGGGGCGCGTCTGGACCGGCGCCGATGCGCGCGCCGCCGGGATCGTCGACGAATTGGGCGGCGTGGACGACGCCATCGCGGAGGCTGCAAAGCTCGCCAATCTCGAAGAGGGCTATGGCGTCGTCTGGGTCGAGCGCAGCCTGTCCTGGCGCGACGTGATTGCAATGCGCCTGCGCGCCGCGGCAGCGTGGATGGTCAAGGCGATTGCGCCGCGCCGCGCGCAGTTGCCGGGGCTCGGTTCCGCGCTGGCGGAAGTGCGCGGGCTCCTGGAACTCGCGGCCAAGGGCCGGCCGGTCTACCTCTGCAACTGCCGGGTCGACTGACCGGGGTCCTTGTTAGGCGACCCAGTCCAGGATCACCTTGCCGGACTGCCCGCTGCCCATCGTCTCGAAAGCTTGCTGGTAGTCGGCGGCAGCAAAGCGGTGCGTGATCACCGGGCGCACGTCGAGGCCGCTCTGCAGCATGCTCGCCATCTTGTACCAGGTCTCGAACATCTCGCGGCCGTAGATGCCCTTGATCACGAGACCTTTGAAAATCACCTGATTCCAGTCGATGGCCATCTCGGAGGGTGGGATGCCCAGCATCGCGATGCTGCCACCGTGGTGCATGACGCGCAGCATGTCGCGGAATGCCGAGGGATTTCCCGACATCTCGAGACCCACGTCAAATCCTTCCTCCATGCCGAGGTCGCGCACCGCATCGTCGATGCTTTCGCGCGAGACATTGAGCGCCCGCGTCGCGCCCATCTTGCGCGCCAGCTCCAGCCGGTAATCGTTGACATCGGTGATCACGACATGGCGCGCGCCGATGAAGCGGGAGATCGCGACCGCCATGATGCCGATCGGGCCCGCGCCCGTGATCAGCACGTCTTCGCCGACCATGTTGAATGACAGCGCCGCGTGCGTCGCATTGCCCAGCGGATCGAGGATGGCGGCAATCTCGTCCGTGATCGCGTCCGGCAGGCGGAACACGTTGGCGGCCGGCAGCACCATGTACTCGGCGAAGCAGCCGGGCCGGTTGACGCCGACGCCCAGTGTGTTGCGGCACAGATGCCTGCGTCCCGCGCGGCAGTTGCGGCAGTGGCCGCAGGTAATGTGGCCCTCTCCGGACACGCGGTCGCCCTTCGACAGGCCGCGCACCTCGCTGCCGGCCGCGACGATCACGCCGCAGTACTCGTGGCCGACCTGCATCGGCACCGGGATCGTGCGCTGTGCCCAGTCATCCCACTTGTAGATGTGGATGTCGGTACCGCAGATCGCCGTCTTGCGCATCCGGATCAGCACGTCGTTCGGCCCTGCCTCCGGCACAGCCAGATCTCCCATCCAGATGCCGGGTTCCCGGCGCGACTTGATCAATGCCTTCATGTGCTCCTCAAGCCCCGATGATTCCGAGCTCGCGGCCCGCCTGCGAAAATGCGGCGGCGGCCGCCTCAAGCTGTTCGCGCGTATGCGCAGCGCACATCTGGGTGCGGATCCGGGCCTTGCCCATCGGCACCACCGGGTAGGAGAAGCCGATCGCGTAGACGCCGAGTTCCAGCAGCCGCCCTGCCATGCGCCCGGCGAGCGTCGCATCGCCCAGCATCACGGGGATGATCGGATGGCCGCCGCCCGCCAGCTGGAACCCGAGCGACGTCAGCCGCTCGCGGAACCACGCCGCATTGTCCGCGAGCTTCCGGCGCAGCCCGGGTGACGTCTCGAGCATGTCGAGCACGTGGAGCGTCGTCGCAGCGACCACCGGCGCGATCGTGTTCGAGAAAAGGTAGGGGCGGGACCTCTGCCGCAGCCAGCCGATGACCGGCGCGCGCCCCGACACGAAGCCGCCACTTGCGCCACCCATGGCCTTGCCGAGCGTGCCGGTCAGGATGTCCACGCGCCCCATGACGCCGCAGTGTTCGTGCGTGCCGCGGCCGCCCGCACCCATGAATCCGGTTGCATGCGAATCGTCGACGACGACCGTGGCTGAATACCGGTCCGCGAGGTCGCAGATCTCCCGCAGGCGCGCAATCGTGCCGTCCATCGAGAACACGCCGTCGGTCACGACGAGCCTCGTTCGCGCGTCGCGCGACTCCTTCAGCCGCTCCTCGAGCTGCGTGAGGTCGCCATTGTCGTAACGCAGCCGCTTCGCTTTCGACAGACGGATGCCGTCGATGATGCTGGCATGATTCAGCGCGTCGGAAATGATTGCGTCACTCTCATCGGTCAGTGTCTCGAACAGGCCGCCATTCGCGTCAAAGCAGGACGAGTACAGGATTGTCTCGTCGGTGCCGAGAAATGCGGAAAGGCGCTTTTCGAGCTCGCGGTGGACCGTCTGGGTCCCGCAGATGAATCTCACCGAGGCCATGCCGTAGCCGTAGCGGTCGATCGCCTCGTGCGCAGCCTTGCGAAGCTCCGGATGGTTGGCGAGGCCCAGGTAATTGTTGGCGCACAGGTTGATGACTTCGCGCCCGTCTTCGAGCCGCACGACCGGGCCCTGGCCCGAGGCGATGACGCGCTCGTGCTTGAACAGGCCGTTGCTTTCCAGTTCGCCGGTCTGCGACTCGAGCCGCCGCAGCAGTGCCTGATCCATGATGTTCCGCCAGTGTGCGCCTGCCGCGGATTATAGCGGCCGGCCATGCGCCTCCCCGTATAATCCGCGGGCCGGGGAGGGCGGGTGACCGGGAAAAATCGGGTGGCGGACGCGGCTGGCGGCAGGCATCGGATCGATCGCTGGCTCTGGTGCGCGCGCTTCCAGCGCAGCCGCTCGCTCGCGGCAGCGGCGGTCAGCGGCGGCAGGGTCCACGTCAATGGCGAACGCGCCAAGGCATCGCGTGATGTCGTGGTGGGCGACCGCCTCGACATCACGCTCGGGACGGATGTCTGGACCGTGATCGTGCGCTCGCTGCCGTCGCGGCGCGGGCCGGCCACCGAGGCCCGCGGCTGTTACGAGGAGACGGCCGACAGCGTGCTGCGTCGCGCCGTGGCGCGCGAGCGCCGCCAGCTCGAGCGCCGCTCGGAC
>JBATEA010000151.1:0-8048 GCA_049663745.1 Steroidobacteraceae bacterium
GCAGAAGCTGATCCTCGACATCAAGTTGAACATCGAGGGCGGCAGTTCGCTGCATGAATCTATCGCCAAGCACCCGATCTATTTCGACGACCTGTACGTGAACCTGGTCGAGGCCGGCGAGCAGGCGGGCGCGCTCGAATCGCTGCTGGACAAGGTCGCGACCTACAAGGAAAAGACCGAGGCCCTGAAGAAGAAGATCAAGAAGGCGCTTTTCTACCCGGCCGCGGTGCTCGCAGTCGCCGTGATCGTGACGCTGATCCTGCTGTTGTTCGTGATCCCGCAGTTCGAGGCTCTGTTCAAGGGCTTCGGCGCGGACCTGCCGGCGTTCACGCGCATGGTCATCGGATTGTCGCGCTTCGTGCAGACCCAGGGCTGGTGGATGGGCTCGCTTGTCGCGCTCGGTGCATTCGTATTTTTCTACTTCAAGAAGCGCTCTCGGGCGATGCGCCAGGTGCTGGATCGCGCGATGCTGAAGCTGCCGATCATCGGGCCGATCCTCGTCAAGGCGGCTATTGCGCGCTTTGCGCGCACGCTGTCCACGATGTTCTCGGCCGGCGTTCCGCTGGTTGAGGCAATGGAATCGGTCGCCGGCGCGACTGGCAACATCGTCTACGAGCAGGCCGTGCTCCGCATGAAAGACGAAGTCGCAACCGGCCAGCGCCTGCAGCGCGCGATGGAGAACACCGGGCTGTTCCCGAACATGGTCGTGCAGATGATCGCAGTCGGCGAGGAGTCGGGTTCGCTCGACGAAATGGCCGCGAAGGTCGCAGACTTTTACGAGCTCGAGGTGGACACGGCCGTCGACGGCCTGTCTTCACTGCTCGAGCCGCTGATCATGGCGATCCTCGGCGTGCTGGTCGGCGGTCTCGTCATCGCGATGTACCTGCCGATCTTCAAGCTGGGCGCCGTGATCTGACCGGGCCAGCGGAGTCCCTGGCCATGCTGGCGGCGAATCCGGCCGTGTTCGCGGCGGTTGCCGCAGTCTTCGGCCTCCTCATCGGCAGCTTCCTGAATGTCGTGATCCACCGCCTCCCGCTGATGCTGGATCGGCAGTGGCGCGCGCAGTGCGCGGAGATCACCGGTCATCCGGCTGCCCCCGAGGGCGAGCCGCTCGGTCTCGTCAGGCCGCGCTCGCGCTGCCCATCCTGTTCCGCGCCGATCCGCGCGATCCACAACATCCCGGTGCTGAGTTACCTGATGCTCGGCGGCCGCTGCGCGGCCTGCAAAGCCCCGATCCCGGTGCGCTATCCGGTCGTCGAACTCGCGACCGGAATCGCGAGCGGCGTGGTCGCCTGGCACTTCGGCTTCGGCTGGCAGGCTGCGCTTGCGCTCGTCTTCAGCTGGTACCTGATTGCGCTGACCGCCATCGACCTGGACCGGCAATTGCTGCCCGACGCGCTGACGCTGCCGCTGCTGTGGATCGGCCTGCTCGCCAGCCTCGCGCCGATTGCGGGCATGACGACGCCGCGGGACGCACTGATCGGCGCGGCCGCCGGATACCTGGTCCTGTGGACCGTTTTCCAGTTGTTCCGGCTCGTCACGGGCAAGGAAGGCATGGGCTACGGCGACTTCAAGCTCTTCGCCGCCATCGGCGCCTGGCTCGGCTGGCAGATGCTGCCGCTCGTGCTGCTGCTGTCGGCGGTCGTCGGCGCGGCGGTCGGGATCACGCTGATCGTGGTGCGACGCCATGGACGGGACGTTCCGATTCCCTTCGGGCCCTACCTCGCGGGCGCCGGCTGGATCGCGATGCTCTGGGGACCGCTGATCGTCGCGCGCTACCTGGGCGTCGCGAGCCTGCACTGAAGGCGGCCCGGATGCTCCGCATCGGGCTCACCGGCGGAATCGCGAGCGGCAAGTCGACCATCGCGGGTCTCTTCGCCGAGTTCGGCGCCACGGTCATCGATACGGACCAGATCGCACGCAAGGTCGTGGAGCCCGGCCAGCCCACGCTCACGGCGCTGACCGCGGCGCTCGGATCCGGGATCCTCGGCGCGGACGGCAAACTGGATCGCCACCGCCTTCGGGAACGTATCTTCAGGGACGCGGCGACGCGCAGGCTCGTCGAGGGAATCCTGCACCCGGCCATCATCGCGGAACTGGTCCGCCAGGCGCAGTCGGCTTCCGGCCCCTATCAGGTCCTGGTGATCCCGCTGCTGGTCGAGGGCGGACGCAGCGATCTCGTGGACCGGGTGCTGGTGGTGGACTGCCCGGAGGAGCAGCAGCTCGAGCGCCTGATCAAACGCGACGGCGAAACCCGGGAAAGTGCCGCGCTGGCCCTCGCCGCCCAGGCGACGCGGGCTATGCGCCTGCTTGCTGCCGACGACGTCATCACGAATGACGGGGACCAGGCAAAGCTCGTCGAGGCGGTTGCCCGGCTCGACCGCGAATACCGCCGCCTGGCCGCGAAAAACTGAGGAACAGGCAACAGTCTGGATACCGGTGTGCGAGATACCTTGTTTACGGAGCCGGAAGCAGTGACGCAGAATAGGGCCATGTTCGAGCCAGTGCCGGAAGCCCGTGTCGACCCGGAGCCGATCACCTATGAGCAGCCGCTCAACGAGCGGATGCGTGCATTCATGCGGCTCGAATTCCTGTGGCTGCAGCTCTCCTACCACGCCGGCGTCCCGAACTCATGGTCGAGCCGCGCGGCGGTCGCGGGCCTGCTCGAGATCCTCGCCATCAGCTCGCGCGGCGATGCGCGCGGCGACGTGCTGAAGGAACTCGAACGGCAGATGTCGGCAATGCGCGACTACCAGAACCGCCCCGGCGTCGACGGCGCACGACTGCGGTCGATACTCGCCGCACTCGTGCGACGCCGCGAGGAACTGAATTCTGCGGGCGCGAATTTCATGCAGCGGCTGCGCGAATCGGAATTCCTGAATGCGATCAAGCATCGCAGCGCGATCCCGGGCGGCACCTGCGAATTCGACCTGCCCGATTATTATCACTGGCTGAATCTCGAACCGGACCTGCGCGAGAGCGATCTTGCGGACTGGCTGGCGACGATCCGCCCGCTGTGCGAATCGGTCTCGGAACTGCTGTGGATCACGCGCGAGAACGCGGTGCCGCGCCAGGAGCTTGCCCCGGGCGGCGTCTACCAGATCGTGTTCGAGCGCGACCGGCCGGTGCAGCTCGTGCGCCTCACGCTGCCCGGCGGATCGAAGCTCTATCCCGAGGTGAGCGGCAGCCACCATCGCTGCAGCCTGCGATTCCTGCGCTGGAACAGCGTGCACAGCCGTCCAGTGCAGTCCACCGAGGACGTGCGCTTCACGCTGACCACCTGCTACTGATCGCGATGGCGATGCAGGTCACCTGCCCGCATTGCAATCGCCGGTGCGACTGGCACGGCAACCCCTGGCGCCCGTTCTGCAGCGAACGCTGCAAGCTGATCGATCTCGGCGCCTGGTTCGAGGAAAAACACGCGATTCCGGGCGAATCCGTCGAAATCCCTGACGCAGACTTCGACACGGATTCGCCGAAGCACTGATAAAGGGGACGCAACCCTTTAAAGGGTTGCGTCCCCTTTATCATCCCCTTTATCACCTTTATCAGTGCTTAGCTGCCTCCGGGAATCCCGAGATGTTTCGCCAGGAAGGCCCATTGGTTGGCCCAGTCTTCGATTTGCATCCAGGTGGGTTTCCCAGCGCCGTGGCCGGCGCGGGTTTCGATGCGGATCAATACGGGATTGGCACAGTCATCTTGGGCGTATTGCAGTGCCGCGGCGAACTTGAAGCTGTGCCAGGGCACGACGCGGTCGTCGTGGTCCGCCGTCGTCACGAGCGTCGGCGGATAACACAGGCCCTGCCTGAGGTTGTGCACCGGGGAATAGCCTAGCAGCGCACGAAACTGGTCCGGGTCCTCGACCGTGCCGTAGTCGCTCGACCAGGCGTAGGCGTTTGCGCTGGCCGTGTGGTAGCGCAGCATGTCCATCACGCCGACCCCCGGCAATGCGGCGCCGAACAGGTCCGGGCGCTGCGCCATCACCGCGCCGACCAGCAGGCCGCCATTGCTGCGGCCGTGGATCGCAAGCCGCCGCGGCGATGTGTACTTGTTGGCCACCAGCCATTCCGCGGCCGCAATGAAGTCGTCGAATACGTTCTGCTTGTGCGTCCTGGTGCCGGCCTCGTGCCAGTCAGCGCCGTATTCGCCGCCGCCACGCAGGTTGGCGACCGCGTAGATGCCCCCGCGCTCGAGCCAGGCCGCATAGACCGGGCTGAAGACCGGGGTCAGTGAAACGTCGAATCCGCCGTAGCCATACAGCAGCGTCGGGTTGTCGCCGTTCATCGCCGTGTCACGTCGTCGCGTGATGAACATCGGTATGCGTGTGCCATCCTTGCTCGTGGAGAAGACCTGTTCGGTCAGGTAGGGGCCCGCATCGAAAGGAACCTGCGGCTGCCGGAAGGGCGTGACCTCGTCCTTGGCAACGTCATAGCGGTAGAGCGCGAGCGGCGTCAGGTAGTCCGTGTAGGCGAAGAAGGTCTCGTTCTCCTTCGGCGCATCCGGGAAACCGGTCACCGTGCCGAGGCCCGGCAGGCGAATCTCGCCGCGCAGGCTGCCATCCATCCGATAAACGCGCAGGCGCGAGCGCGCATCCTCGAGATAGTTGGCGATCACGTGACCGCCGGCCAGGCTCGCCTGGTAAAGGCGCGATGCCGCCTCCGGCACGACCTCGATTGGATCGGGCCGCGCGGGATCGATCGCGATCACGCGCCCGCGCGGCGCACCCTGGGTCGTCTTGAAATACAGCCGGTCGCCGACCGCGCCGAGGAAGTCATAGATCCCGTCCCATTGATCGAGGATGCGCTTGACGGGCGCATCGGGTTTCGACAGGTCGCGCAGGTGGACTGCATTCGAGTCGAAACCGTAGGAAATGACGAAAACCAGCCAGCGCCCGTCCTCGGACACCCGTGCATAGGGATTGTGCCGCGGGTTTTCCGGCGTCGAGTAGACGGACGCATCCGCTGCCTGCTCCGTGCCGAGCCGGTGCAGATAGACGCTGACCTGCCGCTGGTCATCGCCCTTGCCGTCGGCGCCCTTCGGATAGCGCGAGTAATAGAACGCGCTCGCATCCGGCAGCCAGGACACGCCCGTGAACTTGGTGTCGCCGATCAGGTCCGGCAGGTCGCGGCCCGTCTCTACTTCCCGGACATGCCAGGTGTCCCAGTCGGTCCCGCCATCCGACACCGCATAGGCGACATAGCGCCCGTCGGGGCTGATCGAGTAATCGGCGAGCGACGCCGTCGAGTCGTTCGAGAACGTGTTCGGATCGACCAGCACGCGCGGTGCCTTATCCGCGGCGCTTGCCCAATACAGGACACCCTGGTTCTGCCTGCCGCTTTTCTCGACGTAGAAATAGCGCCCGCCACGCTTGACCGGCACGCGATTCTTCTCATCGAGCCAGCTGTAGCCATATTGGTCGTAGTCCCACAACGCGGTCAGCCGCGCGCGGATCGCTTCACGCGCGGGGATCGCATCGAGATAGGGCTGGGAAAGCGCATTCTGCGCGGTAACCCAGGCAGTGACCTCCGGCCCCGGTGTTTCCATCCAGCGATAGGGATCGGGAACCTTGGTGCCGTGGATCTCGTCCACCACCGGGCCGCGCGGCGCAGGCGGATATCGCAGCGCCCCTGGATCGTGGGCCGCACTCATCGTCGGACAGGCGATCAGCATGACCAGGACAAGACCGGATATGACATCGCTCTGCACCGTGCTTACACTCCATGCCGTTCGGGCGAGCGGAGTCTAACAAACCGCTCCGCCCGGGCAGTTCCCTTCTGCGACAGGACGGAGCATCGATGCGTTCATTCGTGATCGGAATCACGGCCTGTATTGCCGTGACCGCGGCCGCCTACGCCCGTGACCTGACGGTCGAGCGGCTGTTCGATGCGCCCGATTTGCAAGGACCCTCGCTGCGCCAGGTCCGGTTCTCACCCGACGGCAGGCTCGTGACCTACCTGCGCGGCAGGGACGACGATGCCCGGATTTTCGATCTCTGGGCTTACGACATCGCCGCCGGCCAGCACCGGCTGCTGGTGGATTCGAGAACACTCGTGCCCGCCGGGGAAATTCTGTCGGCCGAGGAGGAAGCCCGCCGCGAGCGCCAGCGTACCGCTGCGCTGCGCGGCATCGTCGATTACCAGTGGGCGCCGGATTCGCGCGCGCTCCTGTTCCCGCTCGGCGGCGATCTGTATCACTACGATCTTGCGAAACCCGCGAACGAGGCCGTGCGGCGGCTGACCGCGACCGAGTCCTACGAGACGGACGCGCAGTATTCGCCGAAGGGCCGTTACGTCAGCTTCATACGCGACCAGGACCTGTACGCGGTCGAGATCGCGACCGGCGCGGAACGGCGACTCACGACCGGTGGCGGCGGGCTCATCAGCCATGGTGTCGCCGAGTTCATCGCGCAGGAGGAAATGAACCGCAACACCGGATACTGGTGGGCGCCCGATGAACGGCATATCGCGTTCACGCGCGTGGACGAATCCCCGGTCGCCGAGATTGAGCGCTTCGAGGTGCATGCGGACGGATTTCGGGTCGTGCGCCAGCGTTACCCGGCGGCGGGCGCAGCGAATGCGGATGTCAGCCTCGGCATCCTAGACCTGGAGACCGGCGCGCTCGCCTGGGCCGATCTCGGCCGCACCGATCACTACCTTGCACGCGTGAACTGGTTTCCCGAGGGCGACCAACTGCTGGTCCAGCGGCAGGCGCGCAACCAGAAACGCCTCGACCTGCTGGCCATTCCCGTAACGGGCGGCAGCGGGCGGCTGCTGTTCTCGGAGATGAGCGAGAGCTGGGTCGGCCTGCACGACGACCTCTACTTCCTGCCGCGCCGCAGGGAATTGCTATGGGCGTCGGAACGGACCGGGCACAATCATCTGTATCGCTATGGCTATGACGGCAGGCTGAAGGGCGCCGTCACCGCCGGCGACTGGGATGTGCTCGGCGAAAGCCAGGCGCCCGCCGTGCGTGGCATCGACGAAAAGAGCGGCCACGTGTACTTCATGGCAACCCTGAAGACGCCGCTCGAGCGGCAGCTCTACGTCGCAAGCCTCAAATCAGGGAGTTCGCGCGCGCCGAAGCCGCTCACATCGCAGGACGGCTGGAATAACGTCACGATGTCGCAGGATACGCGGCGCTTCCTGCTGAACTACAGCGATCCGATGCAGCCGCCGCAGTTGTCGCTGCACGACGCTTCCGGCAAGCGGCTCGCGTGGCTGGTCGAAAACCGCCTCGACGGCCGGCATCCCTACGCGCCCTATCTCGACCGTCACGTGACGCCGGAATTCGGCACGCTGCCTGCCGCGGACGGCACGCTGCTCTACTGGCAGCTGTACAAGCCCGCCGGTTTCGAGCCGGGTCGCCGCTACCCGGCAATTCTCCTGGTTTATGGCGGGCCGGGCGTGCAGTCCGTGGTGCGTCGCTGGGGCGAACGGCGTGCAGGCCAGACGCCACAGCTATTCACGCAGCGCGGCTACGTCGTGTTCGCGCTCGACAATCGCGGCTCCGAAGGGCGCGGCCAGGCCTTCGCGACGCCACTGTACCTGCGCATGGGCGGAGTCGAGGTCGCGGACCAGCTGCGGGGCGTGGAATGGCTCAAGCAGCGGCCGTATGTGGACCCCGCCCGCGTCGGAGTATTCGGCTGGAGCTATGGCGGCTACATGACGCTGATGCTGATGATGCAGTCACCCGGCACGTTTGCCGCCGGCGTCGCGGGCGCGCCGGTGACGGACTGGGGGCTCTACGACACGCATTACACGGAACGCTACCTCGGGATGCCGGTCGAGAATGCCGACGGCTACCGGCAGTCGAGCGTGCTCACTTACGCCGGCGCATTGCGCGATCGCCTGCTCGTGATGCACGGCATGGCCGACGACAACGTGCTGTTCACGAACACGACCCGCCTGATCAAGGAACTGGTCGCAACCGGACGCCCGTTCGAGGTGATGCCCTATCCGGGCAGCAAGCATGGGGCACTCAGTTTCAGGGAAACCGGCATCCACGGCTGGAACACGATCCTGGATTTCTTCGACCGCAATCTTCAGTAG
>JBATEA010000152.1:0-3786 GCA_049663745.1 Steroidobacteraceae bacterium
TGCACAATGCTGCCGCTGAGCCACGCTCCTGGGTTTTTCACATTAGGGTCGAGAGTACCCAGGCCCACATCGAACACCGCAGGTGGCGCCAAATCGTGGCGGTCGCGACATGCGCGACCGCCGGCAAATCAGTTGTCCGGCGGCCCGCGCGTCAGCGCCGATTCGACGCGTTCGCGCAGGGTCTTCAGCCGTCCGGCGATATCCGTCTCCGCGCCCTCGTCGCGGCCGCGTGACAGGAGCAGGTCATTGGTGATGTTGAGCGCTGCCATCACGGCGATGCGGTCGAGGCCCACCACCTTGCCGCTGTCGCGGATCTCGCGCATCTTGCGGTTGAGGTACTCGGCGGAATCGAGCAATGCCGCCCGCTCTTCGGCGGGGCAGGCGACGTGGTATTCCTTCTCCAGGATCCGCACGCTGACCCGGCTGGCATCCGTGGTCATGCGCCGCTCTCCATCGCCTTGAGGCGGCCGATCATCGCCTCGACGCGCGCGCGCACCTGCTCATTCTTCTGCATCAGCGCCGCCCGTTCGGCGCTCAGCGAGTCCTGGCGCTGGCGCAGGGCGCGATTCTCCTCCTTGAGCTGGGCGACAACGCCCACCAGTTCGTCGAGGCGCCTCTCGAGCCGCTTGAACTCGCGCTCGAGCCCGGGTTTGGTGGTCGCGTCTTCCATGAACCCATTATGAAACCCCGTCACGAGGCGGGTCAACGCGCCCTGCACTGGGGTCACCGGCTGCCGCGGAGTACCATTTGCTGCTACCTTGAGTGACGTGACCTATGCAGAGGTGCAGGCTGTCCTCGACGGCCTTGGTTCCGCGGTCGGCGCAGCCGAGGCGCACGGCTGCCTGTGCGGCGCGCTGTGCGCGCGCGAGGGCTATACGACGCCCGAGTGGATCGCCGAGCTGATCGCGGCGGGAACGACCGGCCGCGTCGACGGCCAGTCGCAGCGAATGCTGCAGGAACTCCACGAGGAGACACTCGAAGCGCTCCAGTCACAGGATTTCGAGTTCGCGCCGCTCGTTCCGGACGAAGAGGTGGCGCTCGACGAGCGCGTCGAGGCGCTGGCCGCCTGGAGCGGCGGGTTTCTTTACGGGATCGGCGCCGGCGGCGCGGACCGCCGGATTGCGGAAATCGAGGACCTCGGCGAGGTGCTGCAGGACTTCAGCGAGATCGCACGGGCGCACCTCGATCCGGAGGAATCGACCGACGCCGGCGAAGCCGCATTCACGGAGCTGTTCGAGTACCTGCGAGCCGGCGCGCAACTTGCATTCGACGAGCTCGCCGTGCTTCGCGCGGCGCAACCACGGACCGAGGCAGTCGTCCATTGAGCCGGGCATGAACAAGCAAGAATTCTCCAAGCGCCGCCGCCAGCTGATGCGGATGATGGGCAAGGATGCCATCGCCATCCTGCCGGCGGCGCCCGTGCGGCTGCGCAATGGCGATGTGGACTACTTCTACCGCCCCGACAGCGATTTTTACTACCTGACGGGATTCGCGGAGCCGGAGGCGGTAGCGGTGCTGCTGCCGGGCCGGCCGCAGGGTGAGTACGTGCTGTTCGTACGCGAGCGTGATCCCGCGCGCGAGATCTGGGACGGCGCGCGCGCCGGACCCGAAGGCGTGCTCAGGAGCCACGACGCCGACGATGCATTTCCGTTCCAGGACATCGACGAGATCCTGCCGGGCCTGCTGGAGCGTTGCTCGCGCGTGTTCTACACGATGGGCACGCATCCCGAGTTCGACCAGCGGGTGATCGGCTGGGTCAACCGGCTGCGCGCGCAGGCCAAGCAGGGGTTGCACACGCCGCAGGAATTCGTCGCGCTCGATCATCCGCTGCATGAACTGCGGCTGTTCAAGAGCCGCGACGAGCTCTCCGCAATGCGCCGCGCCGCGCGCATCGCCTGCGCGGCGCACCGGCGCGCGCTCGCGAAGACCGCGCCGGGGCGCATGGAATACGAGGTGATGGCGGAAATCCTGCACGAGTTCCACAGCAACCGCGCCGACATCTCCTATCACCCGATCGTCGGCAGCGGGCCGAATTCCTGCGTGCTGCACTACCGAGACAACGACCGGCAGATGAAGGATGGCGAGCTGCTGCTGATCGACGCCGGCTGCGAATACCAGTACTACGCCTCGGACGTCACCCGCACGCTGCCGGTCGGCGGCCGCTACAAGGCCCGCCAGCGCGATGTCTACGAGGTCGTCCTGGAGGCCCAGAAGGCGGCGATCGCGAAGGTCCGCGCGGGCTGCCACTGGAATGACCCGCACGATGCGGCGGTGCGCGCGATCACCCGTGGCCTGGTCCGCATCGGGCTGCTGAAGGGGTCCGTCGCGAAGCTCATCAAGGATGGCGCGTACCGGAAATTCTTCATGCACCGGACCGGGCACTGGCTCGGCATGGACGTGCATGACGTCGGCGAATACAAGGTTGGCGAGCAGTGGCGCCTGCTCGAGCCCGGCATGGTCACGACCGTCGAACCCGGCATCTACATCGTGCCGGGCTCGAAGGACGCACGCCGTGAGTGGTGGGGCATCGGCGTGCGCATCGAGGACGACGTCGCCGTGACGCGCGGCGATCCCGAGGTGCTGACCGCCGCGATGCCGACCGACCCGGACGAGATCGAACGCCTGATGGCGGCGGCCTGAGCTGGAGAGCCCGAGCGGCAACGTGAGCGGACCTGCAATCAATCGCGTCGATGTCGCCATCGCCGGCGGCGGCATGGTCGGCCTGTCGCTCGCGGTTGCGCTGGCGGATCTCCCGCTCGATGTCGTCGTCATCGAACCAGTCGCGCCGGACGCCGGAAGTCAGCCGAGCTTTGACGCACGCACGACCGCTCTGTCCGGCGGCAGCCGTCGCGTGCTCGAGGGCATCGGCGCCTGGCAGGCCGTCGCCGCGCGGGCGACGCCGATACGCAGGATCCACGTGTCGGAACGCGGCGTATTCGGATTCGCGCGCCTGTCCGCAGACGAGCAAGGTGTCGCGGCGCTCGGCTACACGATCGAGAACCGCCTGCTGGGCATGGCGCTGCGCGAACGCTGCGCCGCGATCCCTCGGCTGACGCTGTGCCATGCCGCGGTGCGCGAGCTGTCGCCGGGGGCCGACGCGCTGCGGATCGTGACCGACCAGGGGCAGGCGTTCGCCGCGCGCCTGGTCGTCGCCGCGGACGGCGCGCAATCGCAGGTGCGCGCTTCGCTCGGCATCGACGCCAGCGTGTCGGATTACGGCCAGCATGCCGTCATTGCGCACGTGGACACCGAACGCTTCCACGATTACACGGCCTACGAACGATTCACGCCGACCGGCCCGATTGCCGTGCTGCCGATCGCGGAAGGGCGCTCCGCCGTCGTCTGGACGCTTGCGCCCGAGGCGGCGGCGCGCGCGCTCGCGCTGCCCGATGCGAATTTCATCGCGGAGCTGCAGCAGGCATTCGGGTCGCGGCTCGGCCGCTTCACGCGCGTCGGGCGCCGGCAATCCTATCCCCTCGCACTGACGCGCTCCGGCCGGCAATCCGCGCCGCGCGCGCTCGTGATCGGCAATGCTGCGCAGGGCCTGCACCCGGTCGCGGGCCAGGGTTTCAACCTGGGCCTGCGCGATGTCGCGACGCTTGCGGAAGTGCTCGCCGATGCGATCGCCGAGCAGGGTTCCAAGATGGACCCCGGATCCGAAGCTGTGCTCGAACGCTATACGCGTTGGCGCCAACCGGACCGCCAGGCGGTGATCCGGTTCACCGATAGCCTGGTGCGCGGCTTCGGCCAGCCATTCGCGCCGTTGCGTGCCGCGCGCGCCACGGG
>JBATEA010000153.1:0-1562 GCA_049663745.1 Steroidobacteraceae bacterium
AGGCCCTGCTGGGCCTTGCTGGTGGACTTGATGTGCCACTCGAAGAGCGGCCGGTCGAGCGCGCGGGCGACTTCCTGAGCGAGCTGCGTCTTGCCCGTGCCGGGCTCGCCCTTGATCAGCAGCGGCCGCGCCAGCGTGACCGCCGCGTTGACCGCGAGCGTCAGCTCGTCCGTCGCAACGTAGCTGTCGGAGCCGGCGAACCGCAAGGGCGGTTTCTTCAACTGGTCTTGGCAGTCGCGGCCTTGGCGGCCAGCTGCTTCAGGTCAGTCAGCACGAGTTCCGAATGGCCCTTCGGATCGACGCTGACATAATGCTTCGCGACATTACCCTTCGGATCGATGATGAAAGTGTCGCGGCGCGCCATTTCGAGCGTGCCCATGTACAGCTTCAGCGTGCCGTATTCCTTCGTGACCTTCTTGTCGGAGTCGGCGAGGATCGGGAAGGGCAGGTTCTGCTCTTCGGAGAACGTCTTGTGCGATTCGACATTGTCCACGCTGACGCCCAGGATCACCGCGTTCAGCTTGCGGTAGGCGAAGATGTTGTCGCGGAATTCGCAGGCCTGCGTCGTGCAGCCCGGTGTGCCGTCCTTGGGATAGAAGTAGAGCACGACCCACTGGCCGCGGTAATCCTTCAGCGAATGCCACTTGCCGGTCTGGTCCTGCAGGCTGAAATTCGGGGCGACGGCGCCGGTTTCAGGCGAGTCCTGGGCGTAGGCCGCTGTGCTCAGTATCAGGGTGGCGCAGGCAATGACGGCGCTCGGCAAAAAACGCATCATGGCGGTGACTCCGGTTCGGGCGATTTGGGTCGCGCTGCTCTTGGCTGACTGCAGGTAGCATAGTATCGCGGCCTGCAGTCAGAAGACCATGAAGCGGCCCGGGGGTTCCCGACGATGAGCGAGCCATCGATGGCCGGGGAGACGTCCAGGCCCCGCATCGCGCTGGTGCTGCCGGGCGGCGGCGCCCGTTCGGCCTACCAGGTCGGCGTGCTGAAGGCGATCGCTGGCTGGTGCAGGCCCGGCGCGTCCCTGCCGTTCTCGGTCCTCTGCGGCACTTCGGCCGGCGCGATCAATGCCGCCGTCATCGGCGCCGGTGCCGGCGATTTCCGGCGCTCATCCGCCGAACTGGACCGGGTCTGGAGCGCATTCCGGATCGACCAGGTGTTCAAGAGCGGCGCCTTGGACATGCTGCGCTCGGGCCTGCACCTGCTGCTGGCGCTGGTTACCGGCGGCTGGCTGCTGGCGGTGCCGAAGTCCCTGTTCGACAACTCGCCGCTGCGTTCGCTGTTGGCGCGTGAGATCGATTTCGCGCGGCTATCGCATGCCATCAGCACTGGAGCGCTCGAGGCGATCGCGGTGACGGCGACCGGCCTGGGCGGTGGCGAATCCGTGACCTTCGTCCAGACCGCGCGGCCCTTCGAACCCTGGAACCGTGCCGGCCGACGCGGTATCGCAGCAGATATCACGCTCGATCACCTGATGGCAAGTTCCGCGATCCCGCTCTTGTTCGCGGCCGTGCCGATCGGCCATTTTCACTTCAGCGATGGCGCGATGCGCCAGTCGATGC
>JBATEA010000154.1:0-4068 GCA_049663745.1 Steroidobacteraceae bacterium
CCTGGCTCGTGATGTTCATCGCCTACATCGCGGGCGGATTCATCGTGCACCACGCGCTGCTGGGCCAGGACTACATGGCGCTGCCGAACCTGTTCCGCTCGGAACAGGATGCGCAGCCAATCTTCTACCTGATGATCATCGCGCACGCGCTGATGGCGGGCGCCTTCACATGGATCTACGCGCGTGGTGTCGAGAACCGGCCTTGGCTCGGCCAGGGCCTGCGCTTCGGCCTTGCGGTATCGCTCCTGTGCGTCGTCCCGCTCTACATGATCTATTACGTCGTACAGCCGATGCCGGGCATGCTGACCGTCAAGCAGATCCTGTTCGACACGATCATGACTCTCGCGCTCGGCGCGATCGTCGCCTTCCTGTATCGCGGCCAGGGACGCGCCTGAGGCCGGCGACGCAGCGCCGTTGATGGCCGGCTGTTCGGGATCGTCGCTGGCGTCCAAGCTCGTCATAAGCAAGGAACTGAGATGACGCGGCGCATCGCCATCATCCAGGGTCACCCGGACTCGCGCGACGGGCATTTCTGCCGTGCGCTCGCGGAGGCTTATGTGAAGGGCGCTGCGGCGGGCGGTCATGAGATCAGGATCATCGAGGTCGCCAGCCTCGAGTTCCCGGTGCTCCGCGGCAAGGACGAATGGGAACGCGGAACGCCGGTCGCGGCGATCCGCCAGGCACAGGAAACGATCCACTGGGCCCAGCACCTCGTGATCGTCTACCCGTTGTGGCTCGGCGGCTTGCCGGCGCTGCTGAAGGCATTCCTGGAACAGGTCTTCCGGCCGGGGTTCGCGCTCGAGCAATCGGCCGAAGGCAAGCCATGGACAAGACTGCTGAAGGGCCGCAGCGCGCGCATCGTCGTCACGATGGGCATGCCCGCGATCTTCTATCGCTGGTACTTCGGGGCGCATAGCCTCAGGAGCTTCGAGCGGAACATACTGGGCTTCTGCGGCATCGGGCCGATCAGCGAAAGCCTGGTCGGCATGATCGAATCCAGGGACACCGCGCGCAGGGAAAAGTGGCTTTCCAAAATGCGCGAATTCGGCAAGGACGGTTCATGAGCGAAGGAAACTGGGTGGATGTCGGAGCCAGCGACGAGCTGGCCAAGAAGCCGGTCCAGGAACTGCGGATCGGCGCCAGGCGAATCGCGCTGACATTCAGGGACGGCCAGTTCGGCGCGATCTCGGGTGTCTGCAATCATGTCGGCGGCCCGCTCGGCAATGGAACGCTCGACGGCGATTACGTCGTGTGCCCATGGCATTACTACAAGTTCCACTGGCAAACCGGCGCTGGCGAGCCCGGTTACGAAGCGGATCGCGTGCCGTCCCACGCCGTCAAGGTCGAGAACGGCCGGGTGCTGGTCAACGAGGCGCAGAAGACGAAGCGCGGCCGGCTGCCGCACGAGGCGCATCCGCTCGCGCGCGATCCGAAGCGCGAACCGGGGCCGATTCGCGTGCTCGGGATTTCGACGACGTCGATGACCCGGGCCCATCCGCGCTACAGCACCTCCGAGGACCTGCTCGTGCATGCGCTGGCGGCGGCCCGAAACCGTGCAGACTCCGCCTGCGACGCGCAGTTGCTCCGAATCCGCGACCTGTCGTTCCGCGCCTGCGAGGGTTTCTATTCCAAGTCGGCGCGCGCCTGCACCTGGCCCTGCTCCATCACGCAGATGGATTCGAAGGACCAGATGGACAAGGTTTACGAAGGCGTCGTGCACTGGGCCGACGTGATCCTGGTCGCGACGCCGATCCGCTGGGGCGGCGCGAGCAGCCTCTATTACAAGATGGTCGAGCGGATGAACTGCATTCAGAACCAGGCCGTGGTCGCCAACCGCCACCTGATGCGCAACAAGGTCGCCGCCTTCATCATCACCGGGGGCCAGGACAACGTGCAGGCCGTGGCCGGCCAGATGCTCAGTTTTTTTTCGGAGCTCGGCTGCCAGTTCCCGCAATACCCGTATGTCGCCCACTCGCGCGGATGGAGCGCCGAGGACATGGAGAACAACGAACTGTACGTACGCAAATCGAAGGTGCTGCATGACGGCGCCGCGGCGCTCGTGCACCGCTCCATCGGCATGGCGCAGGTCATGATCGAGAGCACGCTGGGCCAGGGCGCCCTGGTGCGTGGCGGGCGCAAGGGTCATGAGCTGGATACCCGGGCCCAGCTCCCGGGGATATGATCGCGACGGCGACCTGGGGATGGGGCAGTCAAAATGAACAAGTTCCTGGCCGAATTTTTTGGCACTTTCTGGCTCGTGCTCGGCGGCTGCGGCAGCGCGGTCCTCGCGGCTGCGTTTCCGGATGGCGGTATCGGCCTGCTCGGCGTTGCGCTGGCCTTCGGCCTGACCGTCGTGACCATGGTCTACGCCGTCGGCCACATTTCCGGCGCCCACCTCAATCCCGCCGTCTCGATCGGGCTCTGGGCTGGCGGCCGCTTCCCGGCCGGCCAGTTGCTGCCCTACATCGTGGCGCAGGTTGCGGGCGCCGTCGCCGCGGGCGGGGTGCTGTACGTGATCGCGAGCGGCAGCGCCGGCTTCGATCTCTCGACGGGCTTCGCGTCGAACGGCTATGGAGCCCACTCACCGGGCGGTTATTCGCTGGCATCGGTCCTGGTCTGCGAGATCGTGATGACTGCCATGTTCCTGGTGATCATCCTCGGCGCGACCGACCAGCGGGCGCCGCAGGGATCTGCGGCGCTCGCGATCGGGCTCGCGCTCTGCCTGATCCACCTGGTCAGCATTCCCGTTTCGAATACTTCCGTGAACCCGGCTCGTAGCACCGGCGTCGCGATCTATGTCGGCGACTGGGCGACATCGCAGCTCTGGGCGTTCTGGGTCGCACCGATCGCCGGTGCGTTGCTCGGCGCGGGTATTTATCGAATTCTCGGCAGGAGATCCCCATGACAACCATTGCCGCACTCTGGATGCCGATCCTGGTATCAGCCGTAATCGTGTTCATCGCCAGTTCCATCATCCACATGGCCCCGCTCTGGCACCGAAGCGAATGTCCGCCGCTGCCGGACCAGGACCGGATCATGGACGCATTGCGCCCGTTCGGCCTGAAGCCGGGCGAATACATGCTGCCGCGCGCCGGCGACATGAAGTCGATGAAGTCGCCGGAGTTCGTGGAGAAGCTGAAGCGCGGGCCGGTCCTGTTCATGACAGTGGTCCAAAGCGGGCCGATTTCGATGACGCGCAATCTCGTCCAGTGGTTCATCTACACGCTGATCGTCGGCGTGTTCGCCGCCTATGTCGCGGGACGCGTGCTTGCGCCGGACGCCGACTACCTGCACGTGTTCCGGGTCGCTGGAACGACGGCATTCATTGCATATTCAGTCGGGCTCTGGCAGCAGTCGATCTGGTACAACCGCCCCTGGTCCACGACCTTGAAGCTCACATTCGACGGACTGATCTATGCATTGCTGACCGGCGGAGCCTTCGGCTGGCTCTGGCCTCGGCTGGCCTGATCTTGAAGCAGATGACGCCGTAGCGTTTCGAGGCAGACTATTTCACCGCCTGCAACTTCGACGCAAGACCCAATGGTGGCCGCCGCCAGGCCACGCATTGCCGCACGGGATGGCCGCATCGGCTGACTCGGGGCGGGCCAGGGAGGCACCATCAGCATTAGCTTCGATTTTCGGGTGCACGCCACTCATGTGGAACTCGAGTGCACGGGCACCTACACCTTGGAATCGAGCCTGCAGGTCTACGGCCAGGCCTTCGAGATTGCAACCCGTGAAGGCCGCGGCGCAGTCCTTGTCGATATTCGCCGGATCACCGGCGGCCCGCCGACGCTGATGGATCGCTATCAGCAGGGTGTGCATGTCGCAGAACTGCAGGCGGGGCCCGGGCGGCGCACGCGCTTCGCGCTGGTCGGCCACGAACCGATGATCCATCCGCAGCGGTTCGGCGAAGTGATCGCGACGAGCCACGGCGCAATCGCCCGGGTTTTCACGGATCTCGACGAGGCGCTGGCCTGGATCAGCGGCTAGCCGCCTTCTCCCGGCCCCAGACTTCCAAACCCAGGGGGGTTGTGCGAGACTCAAACGTCCACAGGCGTCGACGTT
>JBATEA010000155.1:0-2102 GCA_049663745.1 Steroidobacteraceae bacterium
TCGTCCTTCTTGATCGCGCCGCTCGCCATACCCTTCTCCAGCATCGCGACCGCTTCGCCAGGGCTCGCCAGATCCAGCGCCGCCTCGGCGTACTTGGCGTAATGATCGGACGACAACAGTCCGCGCGACGCGCCGAGCCGGTAGATGTTGATCATCACGACCGGGTCTTTCTTTGACCTGACCTCGTACATGCTGGCCAGCTGCGAGAAAACGCTGGCTTTCGGCGTGATGGCCATCAGGCGGTGCAAGGTCTCCAGGCGCTTGGCGTCGTTCTTCGTCTCGTTGTACGAGGAGTTCAGCCCCTCGAGCAGCTTGCCGACAGTGGCCGCCGGCTTGCCGGCCTTCTGCGCCGCGACGACCGCCTTTTCGAGTGTCGTGATGGCGGAACGGAAATCGCGCAATGCGAGCTGAGAGTTGCCGAGCAGGATCAGGTCGTCGGCGGTCGCCGAGCCCTGTGCAGCTGCCAGCTTATTGAACGCGTCGATGGCGCCGCGATAGTCGCCCAGCGAGTAATGCGTGGTCCCCTTGAGCCGGAGCTTGCGGACCAGGTCCGCGCCGGTGACGCGGCCGGTCGCCAGGCGTTCATCGACCGTCTGGATGACCAGCTTGTAATCCTTCGCACTGCTCGCGGCGTAAATCAGGTATTCGTTGACTGCCTGCTCTTCCTGCGGGGACAGCGGCAGCGGGCCCTTGACCTTGGCTTCTTTCAGAATGCGAATCGCCTCGCTGAAATTCCCCTTGTTGCCAGCCTCCTGCGCAGCCTTGACCCGGTCCGCCGTTTCCTTGTGCCAGCCGCCGGACGTCTGCGCGACAGCCACCGGGACGGGCGCAAGAACGCCGATACCCGCAAGCGGGATTGCGAGTACGGTCGCCAGCAGCCTGGCACGAAGATTTGGCATCTTGAGCATCACTTCACTCCTGCGTCAGCTGCCCGTCGCGGCCGGTTGCTGGCGGCCCACGCGCGAAAGCCAGAGTCCGGCGATCCGCTTCATGTACGCATTCGCACCCGCCGCGGCCGCAGCCGCCTCGAATGCCGCCTTGGCTTCGTCGTTGCGGCCGAGTTCCAGAAGCGTCGCGCCCAGCAGCAGATTGGCGTCATCGAGCCGCGTGACGCCGCCCTTGCTGATTCCGAGACGGACCATTTCTGCCGCCTTGTCGAATTCACCGGTACTGTAATAACCGAGGCCGACCTTGACTGCTACCTCACCCTTCGGGTTCTTCGCGGCAGCAGCCGCTTCGCCGGGAAGGGTCTTGCGGTCCGCCGCGACGGCCGCTTTCGCTTCCTGCAGGCTCGCCTGGTTGCTGCCGGCGCTCGGCACGATGCCTTCCTTCATCCCGCGCTCAAGACCCCTGACCGCTTCTCCCGGGCTGCCGGCCGAAAGCGCCGTATCAGCATAGCCGATGAAACCGCCGACCGTCGCCAGTCCGCCCAGCGGATCCGTCATCGCGACGCGATAGGCGTTCAACATAACGGTCCGGTCGTCCTTCGTCTCGACCTGGTAAACCGCGACGATGCGGCTGTAGTACTCCTTGTTCGGATAGTAACCGACCAGCGCCTCCAGATTGTCCAGGCGGCCCTGCTGGTCCTTCAGTTCGACGTAGCAGCGGTCGCGCAGCTGAAACCATGTTTCATCAGGTCGTGCACCGCGGGTTTTCGATACGTCGATGGCCTTCCCCAGCCACTGGGCTGCTTCGGCATAGTTCGAATTCTGCAGGTAGAGTTTTCCGAGAGTCTGCAATTCGTCGGGCTCGGCATCCGGTGTCACATCGATGAACTGACGGTAATGCGTCGCCGTCTTTTCTCGATCCTGCTTGCCGTTGTAGTAAGCGGCCAGCTGCTGATGCATCGGCCCAACCTGTTCGGGTGTCGCATACCCCTTTTCGAGGTAGGTCTCGATCGCGGCCGTAAACCCTTCGGTGTCGCCGGTGGCCTGCGTCGCCTGCAGGCGCCAGGTCGCGAGTACCTTGAGATCGTCCGGTTTCAAGCCCGGCAAGGCGTCCAGCTCGGGCAGCGCGGCGATGACGTCGGCCCATTTTTTCTCGTTGACCAACTTCTGAATCGCGGTCGCCCTCTTGCGGAACTCGGGGCTGAAATCGGCGCC
>JBATEA010000156.1:0-2229 GCA_049663745.1 Steroidobacteraceae bacterium
CGCATCCTGTTCCGAGCGGAACAGGTTCGGCAGCGCCATGTAGTCCTGGCCCAGCAGCGCGTGGTGCACGATGAATCCGCCCGCGATGTAGGCGATGAACATCACGAGCCAGGCGATCAGGAATTTCTTGTTCACGGTATCCCCCTGTTTCCGGAAATTTCAGGGCTCTCTTCGGTTCGTCATCGGCTTCCCAGAAAAGACCTGAGCCGCAGCAGGAGCAGAACGCGCGCTTTGCTCGGACTTCCGCCGGTTTTTCCATCGGCAGATCTTAACCCCTAGGCCGGCTCGCCGATGAGCACGGAGGTCATCGAGATCGAGCTGATGACCCGCTCGTTGAAAAAGCCCGCCGGTTCAGCGGCTTCCTGCAGGGCGAGGGCATAGAGCAACGGAAGATAATGCTCCGGTGTCGGCACGGCGAGGCGCGCATCGGGGCCCAGGCTGTCGTAATCCATCAGCGACTCGTGGTCACGGGCCAGGATCCGCTCCCGCAGCCTGGTATCGCAGTCCGCGGCCCAAGGCGCCGGCTGCTGATCGCGGAAACTGAAAAGGCTCAGGTTGTGGACGATGTTGCCGCTACCCATGATCAGCACGCCTTCATCCCGAAGCGGCGCCAGCCCGCGGGCCAGGGCGTAGTGGAATTTCCCGGGCTGGCCGGTATCCAGGCTCAGCTGCACGACCGGTATGTCGGCGGCCGGATACATCGCGATCAGCACGCTCCAGGCCCCGTGATCGAGCCCGCGCCCCGGATCGAGCCTGGCCTTCGGCGTCGCAATCAGCTGCGCGACGCGATGGGCGAGGCGTGGATCGCCGGGCGCCGGGTATTGCACGTCGAAGAGCGTCTTCGGGAACCCATAGAAATCGTGGATCGTTTCCGGCTGTTCGGTCGCCGTCACGTAGACGCCGCGGGTCTCCCAGTGCGCGGAGATGCACAGCACTGCCTTCGGCTTCGGCAACCTGCGGCCGAGCTCCCGCCAGCTGCGATGGAAGTCGTTGCGGTCAATCGCATTCATCGGATTGCCATGACCGACGAACAGCACCGGCATCTTCATGCGGGCGTCACCGGACCGATCAGGTCCCACTTGTTCCCGTACAGGTCGAGGAACACGACCACCGTGCCATAGGATTCGTGGCGCGGCGACTCGGTGAAACGGACTCCGTGTGTCTTCATGTGCTCGAAATCCGCATGGAAATCATCCGTGTGCAGAAACATGAAGACCCGGCTGCCGCTCTGGTTGCCGACGGCGCGTTCCTGTTCCGGCGTGACGGCTCTCGCGAGCAGCAGGGCTGCGCCGCCGGCCGAAGGCGACACGCGCACCCAACGCTTGCCGCCGCCGCGGTGTTCGTCCTCGAGGAGCACGAAGCGCAGGGCCTGCGTGAAGAAACGGATCGCTTCGTCGTAGTCCCGGACCAGCAGCGCAATGCTTGAAATATGGCGCATCAGCGCTGCTGCATCGCAAGGCGCGCGCCAAGGCCGATCAATATCGTGCCCGGCATCAATGCCAGGACCCGTGAGTCAAACACCGCTCATTCGCTCCCTGTCAGCGACAGCTTGCGGCCATTCGCGCGACCCTGGATTCCGCAGCCGCAGATTGCGATGGTTGCCGCGTCGAAGAGCCCGATCATGCCCTGGATCGCCGGCAGGCCGTGACGGCCGGGATTGCCGTGGAAATTCGCGTTGAAATGCGATGACATCCTGGCGATCGAGGAACAGCATGCCCCTCAGCCCCTGGCGCAAATCCGATACCGGAAACAATCGGTCGAGTGGTCGTTGACGACGCCCACTGCCTGCATGAAAGCGTAGCAGATCGTCGAACCGACGAACCGGAATCCGCGGCGTTTCAGGTCCTTGCTGAGTGCGTCGGACATATCGGTGCGGGCCGGCAGCTGCTTCATGGAACGCCGGGCATTGACCGGCGGCGCGCCGCCGACGAATTCCCACAGGAACCGGTCGAACGAACCGCATTCCCGCTGGATAGCGAGAAAGGCGCGGGCGTTCGTGACGGTGCTTTCGATCTTGAGGCGGTTGCGTACGATTCCGGCGTTGTCCATCAATTGCCGGCGCCGGGCAGGCGTGAAGCGGGCAACGCGGCGCGGATCGAAGCCGGCAAACGCAAGGCGATAGGCGTCGCGCTTCTGCAGGATCGTTTCCCAGCTGAGCCCGGCCTGCGCTCCTTCCAACGTGATGAATTCGAACAGCACCTGGTCGTCGTGCACCGGCACGCCCCACTC
>JBATEA010000157.1:0-5876 GCA_049663745.1 Steroidobacteraceae bacterium
ATCTGCAGCAGGTTGGCATTGAGCTGCCGCCACTCGCCGTCCACCTCGACGCCATAGGCCTTGTACTCCGGGTGCGGCGTTGAAATCAGGTGCGACAGGTCGTGGATATATTCCTGCAGCGAATTGACGGAGACATGCACGCCCGCCTGACTCTTGTTGCGGTATCCCAGGTCGCTCATGCGCAGCGAAGTGGAAAAAGGGGCGACCAGCGTGCCGCCGCCGTGCGCCTCGAGGCCCGCCGGCGGGTCGTGGCCCGTGAAGAAGGATCGGCAGACGGCCGGCGACACGCCGAACAGGTAGAGGATCAACCAGCCGAAGCGCCGGTAATTCCTCAACAGCGCGAAATAGGATTCGTCGATGAAGGGCTGGGCAGCCTGCTTCGATTCGCGCACCTCCTGAAGCACGGGCCAGAACTGTTCCGGGAACGAATAGTTGAAGTGCACACCCGAGATCGCCTGCATCACGCGCCCGTAGCGAAGGCCGAGGCCCACGCGGTAGACGTGCTTCATGCGCCCGATATTCGAAGTGCCGTACTTTGCGATCGGAATCTCGGCGTCGCCGCCCAGCACGCAGGGCATGCTGGTGACCCACAGCAACTCGTCGCCGATGTGGCGGTAGACGAACTGGTGGATGTCGCAGAGGTATTGCTGCAGTTCCCAGGTCTCGGCGAATGGCGGCGTGACGAGCTCGACGAGCGCCTCAGAATAATCGGTCGTGATGTTCGGGTGGGTCAGCGCCGACCCAACGGCCCGCGGGTGCGGGGTCTGCGCAATCCTGCCCTCCGGCGTGACCCGGAGCGCCTCGCGTTCGATGCCCTTCAGGCCGCCCTTCAGGACGCCCCGTTCGCCGGCGTTGACGAGTCCCGCGAGCCGGCTTTCGAACTGGGAATCTGAGCGTCTGGCGGGCATAAGTCGGGCCATTCTGCGGCTGGCCGTGCCGAACGCAAGTCGGCCTGGCTTGGTCCAGGCAGGGCCAGGCGTTACATTGGATACAAGCCCGCCTTCAGCCGGCGTTCACGCGCCCGGGGGCATGTTGGGGTCATGAAGAAGACGATCGCTATTGTCACGATGGCCATCGCCGCGCTCTGGACCCTGGGCGCCGGCGCGGATTCCTTCCGTTGCGGCACGCGCCTCGTCAGCGACGGCGACAGCACGGACAAGGTGGAAGCGCTGTGCGGGCCGCCCAGCTCCATCCAGCGCCACGAGATCCTGCGCCGGCCGGTGCAGTGGTATCACGGCCGCCCCTACTACAGTTCCTTCGAACCTGTTCCGGTCCCGGTCGAATAGTGGACCTACAATCTCGGTCCCAACAAGCTGATGCGGCGGCTCAAGTTCGAGGACGGCCTGCTGGTGGACGTCGAGACGCTCACCCACGGCTACTATTCGGATCGTGACGACTGATCCGCTGATCCGGCCGATCCGGCCGGCCGACGATGCGGTGATGGCTGCGATCATCCGCGAAGTCATGACGAGCTTCGGCGCGTACGGCCCCGGTTATTCCATAAACGATCCTGAAGTGGATGCGATGAGCGCGCATTACCCCGAACCGCGCGCCGCATTCTTCGTCGTCGAACACGGCGGCTGCGTGCTGGGCGGCGGCGGCATCGGCCCGCTCGCCGGCGCCAACGCGGATACCTGCGAACTGCGCAAGATGTATTTCCTGCCGGAACTGCGCGGCCGCGGGTTCGGCGGGAAAATGCTGCAGCGTTGTCTCGCAGCGGCGCGCGAGCGCGGCTACCGGCGCTGCTATCTCGAGACGCTGACGCACATGGACGCGGCGCAGCGGCTCTACGCGAAAGCGGGATTCAAACGCCTTCCCGGTCCGGTCGGCGCGACCGGCCACGGCGGCTGCAACCGCTTCTACCTTCTGGATCTCTGAACCAGCCGCGAATCAAGGCGGTAACGGCAGCGCGCGGCGCGAGATGCGCTGGTAACGCCAGATCAGCAGTACCGCGCAGACAAAGAGCCCCGCGATCAGGCCCGCCCAGATGCCCGCCGGCCCGACGCGCTGGTGGATGCCGAACCACCAGGCCAGCGGGAAGCCGATCAGCCAGTAAGCCGCAAAATTGAGCGCCATCGGCAGCTTCGCGTCCTTGAAACCGCGCAACGCCCCCGCGGCGCCGACCTGCAACCCGTCCGGGATCTGGAAGATCGCGACGAACAGCAAGAGGCCCGCCGCGAGCGCGCGCACACCGGGATCGGAGGTGTAGGCCGCGGCAATGCCGTGCCGCGCCGCCAGGACCACGAGCGACGACAGCGCCATGATCATCCCGCACATCGCAATGCCGGCCCAGCCGGCGAGCCGTGCCGCCGCCGCGTCGCCGCGCCCGGCCTGGTGGCCGACGTGGATGGTCGTCGCCGAGTGCAGCGACAGCGGAATCATGAACATCAGCGAGGCGTAATTGATCGCGATCTGGTGCGCCGCAACGATTTCCGTGCCGAGCGTGCTCATCAGGAGCGCCGCCACCGCGAACAGGCCGCCCTCCGAAACGACCGATCCGGCGATCGGCAGTCCGAGCGCGAGAATCTCGCGCAGCGCCCTGGAGTCCGGGTCCTCGACCTGCGCGAACAGCCTGAAGCGCGCGTAGACCACGTGCCGGCGCTGGTAGAGATGCATCGTGACGAGCATCGACCAGTAGGCGAGCGCCGTCGAGATGCCGCAGCCGGTTGCGCCGAGCGACGGAAATCCGAGGCTGCCGAGGGTGAACAGCCAGTTGCCCGTGAAATTCACCGACAGCCCGACCATCGCCGTGTACATCACGGGCCGCGTCCAGCCGATGCCCTCGCTGGTGTAGCGGTGGGCGAGGAAAGCGAGCATCGCCGGCATGCCGAAGCACATCGCGTAGACGTAGCCCGCGGCGTGCGGAATCGCGCGCGGATCGGTGCCGAACCAGCCGAGCACCGGCTTGACGCACAAGAGCCCGCCGAGCAGCGGTATGGCCAGCATCTGCGACAGCCACAGGCCCTGCCGGAAGCGCCGGCCGACCTCCTCGTCGCGGCCGGCACCATAGGCGTGCGCGACGATCGGCGAGATGGACATCAGGACGCCGAGCCCGAACAGCCAGAACATCTGGTAGTAGCTGCCGCCGACCGCCACCCCTGCGAGAGGTTCGGGGCCCAGTCTCCCGGCCATGACCGTATTGGTCAGCATCATGCCGCCCAGCACGAGGTTGTTGACCGCGAGCGGTCCCGCAAAGCGCAGGATTGCGCGTGCGTCGTGGCGAAAGCTTTCGCTGAATCTGCCTGGGTCGGACATGGCGCAGTGGTCGCCGCGCCGTGGCGGGCTCGGGTGGATGCTGGCATTCTACCGGATCACGCTCTGCTCACGCGCAAACCGGAGAGCCACCATGCTGGTCGGATCGCAACCCAGACGAGTCGCCGTCATCGGCGGCGTCCGGATCCCGTTCGCGAGGTCGTACGGCGCCTACGCCGAGGTCGGCAACCAGGAAATGCTGACCGCGTCGCTGAAGGCCCTCGTCGCGCGTTACAAGTTGACTGGCGAGCGGCTGGGCGACGTCATCGCTGGCGCCGTCATGAAGCACTCCAGCCAGTGGAACCTGGCGCGCGAATCGCTGCTCGATTCCGGCCTGTCCGCGGAGACGCCCGGCCTCGACGTCCAGCGCGCCTGCGGCACCAGCGTCGAGGCGGTCATCGCGATCGGCAACAAGATCGCGCTCGGCCAGATCGACTCCGGCATCGCGGGCGGCGTCGACACGGCAAGCGACCCGCCGATCGTCTTCGGCCGGGAGTACCAGCGGCTCATGCTGCGCAGTTTCCGCGGGCGCACATTCGGCGAACGGCTGAAACCCTGGTTCGGGCTGCGCCCGCGCCACTTCAAGCCCGTGCTCCCGGGCGTCGGCGAGCCACGCACCGGCATGTCGATGGGACAGCACACCGAAAAGATGGCGCGAACCTGGAAGATCGGGCGCGCGGAGCAGGATGAACTCGCGTTTGCGAGCCATCAGCATGCGAGCAAGGCCTGGGCCGAGGGCTTCATGTCGGACCTGGTCGTGCCCTACCTCGGCCTCAAGGCGGACAACAACGTTCGCGCCGACACGAGCCTCGAGAAACTGGCCAGGCTGAAGCCGTCATTCGCGGCGGACGGCACGCTGACCGCCGGCAACTCGACACCGCTGACCGACGGCTCGGCCGCCGTGCTGCTGGCAAGCGAGGAATGGGCCCGCGCGCGCGGCCTTCCGGTCCTGGCCTATCTCCGCTATGGAAAGGTCGCCGCGGTCGATTTCGTCGGCGGCGAGGGCCTCCTGATGGCGCCCGCCTACGCCGTGCCGCGGATGCTGGCCGATGCCGGCTTCAGGCTGCAGGACTTCGACTTTTACGAGATCCACGAGGCCTTCGCGGCCCAGGTCCTGTGCACGCTGAAAGCCTGGGAGTCGCCGGAGTTCTGCCGCGACCGCCTCGGCCTTTCGGCGCCGCTCGGCTCCATCGACCGCGCGAAGCTCAACGTCAAGGGAAGCAGTGTCGCAGTCGGCCATCCGTTCGCCGCGACCGGCGCGCGCATCGTCGCGACGCTCGCGAAACTCCTGGCTACGCGCGGCTCCGGCCGCGGCCTGATCTCGGTCTGCACCGCCGGTGGCATGGGCGTGACGGCCATCATGGAACGCTGACGAACTTTCTTGCCATTAGTTGCATTTGAAACTAAATTGACCTCATGAAGCGTTACATCGGCTTTCCACATGTCGAGGGCAAGGCATCGCGCCAGGCGCATGCTGACCTGCCGCCGGGAACCTACGAGCGCGAAATGAGCAAGGAGGGCTTCTTCGGCCCGGCCGCTTTCTTCCACCACAAGCACCCGCCGACCGCCTGGTCGTCATTCGAGGGGCCGCTGCGGCCGCATGCCTTCGACCTGACAAAACTCGACGCCGTCGCCGCGAGCCCCTGGTCGGCGAACGACGTGCTGCACAACGTGCATTGCCGCATCCGGCACTGGCGCATGAGCGGTACCATGGATCATCTCGCGCGCAATGCGGACGGCGATGAACTGCTGTTCGTGCATCGCGGGCGCGGCGAGTTCTTCTGCGATTTCGGGCGCCTCGCATTCGCGGCGGGGGACTACATCGTCGTGCCGCGCGGCACGATGTGGCGGCTCGATTGCGCGGAGCCCGCGGCGTTACTGATGATCGAGGCGACCAACGCCTCGTACACGCTGCCGGACAAGGGCCTGCTCGGACCGCATGCAATCTTCGACCCCGCGCTGCTCGACACGCCGCGCATGGACGACACGTTCCGCGCACAACAGGACGAGAAGCCCTGGCGGGTCGCGATCAAGCGGCATGGTCGCGTCTCGACCGCGACCTTCGCTTTCAATCCGCTGGACGCGGTCGGCTGGCACGGCGATCTCTCGGTATGCCGCATCAATGTGCGCGACATCCGCCCGGTGATGAGCCACCGCTATCACCTGCCGCCGTCGGCGCACACGACCTTCCTCGGCAACCGCTTCGTCGTCTGCACCTTCACGCCGCGCCCCTTCGAGACCGACCCCGGCGCGATCAAGATCCCGTTTTTCCACAACAACGACGACTACGACGAGGTCATCTTCTATCACGCGGGCGACTTCTTCAGCCGCGACAACATCCACCCGGGAATGATGACGCTGCATCCGGGCGGCTTCACGCACGGACCGCATCCCAAGGCGCTGGGGCGGATGCTGGTGCAGGCCAAGCCCGCGACCGACGAGTACGCCGTGATGGTGGACACGCGCGATGCGCTCGAGATCGGCGCGCCTGCCGCCTCTGTCGAGTGGCAGGGCTACGTGGACAGCTGGAAAGGCCCGGGACCCTCCGCGTGATCCGCGCATGGGCGCGACCGTGCGCGATTTTCGTCCCTGGCAAGAAGCGAGGAGCGATGTGTATCGCGATA
>JBATEA010000158.1:0-14420 GCA_049663745.1 Steroidobacteraceae bacterium
CTGTGGCGCTGGGCGGTGGTGGTCGGCATCGCGGCCGCGATCCTGCTGGTCGGTCCGCCGGCCGGCATCACGATGCAGGGCTGGCGATTGCTGGCAATCTTCGTCGCGACGATCGCCGCGTCGATCGTGCGGCCGGCGCCGATGGGCGCCGTGGTCTTCATCGCCGTCTGCGCTCTGGCAGTCACCGGCACGATGACGCCGTCCGACGCGCTCGCCGGTTACGCGGACCCGATCGTCTGGCTGGTGCTCTGCGCTTTCATGATCTCGCGCTCCGTCACGAAGACCGGCCTTGGCCGGCGCATCGCCTACGAGTTCATCAGGCTGCTCGGTGGCCGCTCGCTGGGTCTCGCATATGCGCTGGTTGCGACCGACACGGTCCTTGCTTCCGTCGTGCCATCCAATGCGGCGCGCGCCGGCGGCATCGTGTTTCCGGTGGCCCGCAGCGTGGCCGAGGCCTACGAGTCCACGCCGGGCCGGACGCGGCGGCGCCTGGGCGCCTTCCTGATGAAGGCGGTGTACCAGTCCGACGTCATCGCCTGCGCGATGTTCCTGACTGGCCAGGCATCCAACGTCATCATCGCCAAGTTCGCGCTCTCGACGAGCGGTGTCGAGCTTTCCTACGCGAAGTGGTTCATCGGCGGCGTGGTCCCCGGCGTCGCCTCGCTGCTGGTGGTCGTCTACCTGATCTACCGGATATATCCGCCGGAGATCCGGCTCACGCCGCACGCAACGCAGCTTGCGCGCGACGAGCTCGCGCGCATGGGCCCGATGTCACGCGACGAGCGCATCATGCTGGCGGTCTTCGTGCTGATCGCAGGCCTCTGGATGACGACGGCCTGGCACCATTTCCCCTACGCCGCGGTGGCGCTGTTCGGCGTCAGCGCGCTGCTCCTGACGAATGTGCTCACCTGGGAGGATGTCCTGAGCGACCGGTCGGCCTGGGACACCTTCATCTGGTATGGGGGGCTCGTGCACATGGCCGAGGCGCTCGGCGACACCGGCGTCACGCGGCAGTTTGCCGAATTTTCCGCCGGCATGACCGCCGGCTGGGGCTGGGAACTCGCGCTCGTCGTCCTGCTGCTCGTCTATTTCTACGCTCATTATGGCTTCGCAAGCATCACCGCCCACGTCACCGCGATGTACATACCGTTCCTGGTCGTGATGGTCGCGGCGGGCGCGCCACCGGTGCTCGCGGTGCTCGGGCTCACGTATGCGTCCAATCTCCAGGCATCGCTGACGCACTACGGCACGACCCCGGCCCCGATCTATTTCGGCTCCGCCTACGTGACGCAGCGGGAATGGTGGACGGTCGGTTTCGTGGTCTCCCTGGTCACGCTGACGATCTGGGGAACGCTCGGTCTCGCGTGGTGGAAATTGCTCGGCTGGTGGTGATCTGGTCCGGCCGCTGGACGCCCGAAACCGCCGCAACCTACACTCTCCACTCCGCTCAGCCGGCAACGACAGGATCGGGGGATTGACCATGAACCAGCCGCACGATCCCGCCCGGCGACTGTTGCTCCGCCAATCGCTCGCACTGGCCGGTGCGGCCGCGCTCGGCGGCGCATCGGGCTTCGCATCGGCCGCCGCGGCTGCCGGCGTGGACGGCAGCTCGCCTTCATCGGACCCCCATCCGGCGCTTCCGCGCACGCTGACGCGCATCGGCTTCGGGTCCTGCGCGAACGAGGGAAAGTCCCAGCCGATCTGGGACGCGATCGACGCGCACCGCTGTGACCTGTTCGTGTTCCTCGGCGACAACATCTACGGCGACACGCGCGACATGTCGGTGCTGCGCGCGAAGTACGCGCAGTTTGCCGCGCAGCCCGGCTTTGCCCGGCTGCGCGCGAAGACTCCCGTCGTCGCGATCTGGGACGATCATGATTTCGGCGAGAACGACGCCGGCGGCGACTATCCGATGAAGGAAGAGACGCGGCGGATGTTCCTCGAGTTCTGGGAGGAACCTGCCGGATCGCCGCGCCGCGACCGCGACGGCGTCTACGCATCCTATGTCTTCGGCCCACCGGGCCGGCGCGTGCAGGTGATCCTTCCGGACCTGCGCTACAACCGCACGCCGCTCCTGAAACTCGACCTGGCGGGCGCGGAATACGAAACCTGGGCCAGGGCCAAACTCGCGGCGGGACTGCCGATGCCGGGGCCGTATGCGCGCAATCCGGATCTCAAGGCCACGATGATCGGCGAGCGGCAGTGGCAGTGGCTCGAACGCCAGTTCGAGATTCCCGCAGAATTGCGGCTGTTCGGATCCAGCCTGCAGGTGCTCGCCGATTTCACGGGCTGGGAGGCATGGCTCAATTTTCCGCACGATCATCAGCGGCTCATCGACCTGATCCGCCGCAAAAACGCGAATGGCGTGGTGATCCTGAGCGGCGACATCCACTACGCCGAGCTCTCGAAACTCGACGTCAACGTGCCGTACACGCTGTGGGACCTGACATCGAGCGGCCTCACGGAAGAATGGCCGGTTCCGACACCCAATGCGAACCGCGTGGGCGACGTTTTCCCCAAGGCCAACTTCGGATTCATCGACATCGACTGGCGGGGGCCATCGACGCAATTGAAACTCGGGATTGTCGATGCCGCAGGCCTGACGCGGATGTCCTGGGACATCGCCCTCGCGAGCCTCGCCGGCAGCGGCCGCCAGACGTAGCGAAACACGACTATCGCAACGGCTACGGACCGGTATGCGAGGATTGCTCCAATGACCGGGACAAGGCCAGTGCGCGCGGTGCTCTTCGATCTCGACGGCACGCTGGTTGACAGCGAGATACACACGGACCAGGCCATCAGTCGCGTCCTCGCGCAATACGGACTCGACGATTTCAGGCTTCCGCACACCGAGACCCGGGGCCGCACCTGGAACAACATCGCCGACGCGATCCGGGCGCGGACCGGAATCAACCGCGCCTCGCCGCTTGTCGCAGCCGACCTGTTGGACCACTGGAATGCCGTCACCACGGACGTGAAGCCAGTTCCTGGCGCACCGGAGGCCGTGCGCGCCGCCGCGCGCAGGCTGAAACTCGGCATCGTGTCGTCGAGCCCGCGCTCAGTGATCGACTCTTTCCTCGACAAGCTCGGCGTCGGCGACTGTTTCGATCGCAGCGCCCGCATCGGCGGCGACGTCGTCCACAATGGCAAGCCGGACCCGGAGGGTTATCTGCTCGCCGCCCGCGCGGTGAATGTCGATCCTGCGGAGACGCTCGTGTTCGAGGACAGCCGGGCCGGCCTGATGGCGGCGAGAGCCGCCGGCATGCGCTCCGTCTTCGTCACCTGCTGCGCATCGGACATCGCCGAAAACACGGCGCTCGCCACCGCCACCTGCACCCACTATCGAACCTTGCCGCCGGGCTTCTGGGACAGGCTGGCGGACGGCGACTGCGATCTGACCGGCAAGTCATTCACATGAACGCGACCAAACAGGAACAGTTGCGCCGCTACCGGATCCAGTTGTTCGCCGCAACCTGGCTTTCCTACGCCGGGTTCTATTTCGCACGCAAGGTCTACGCGGTCCTGAAGCATCCGCTGAAGGAACAGTTCGGCCTCGACGACGTCCAGATTGCCTGGCCGTGGACCATCTATCTCGTCACCTACATGCTGGGCCAGTTCCTCGCCGCGTGGCTCGGCAAGCGCATGGAAAGCCGGCGCGTGCTTGCCTGGGGCATGTGCATCGCGGCCGCCTGCAACATCGTGCTCGGGTGGCTCGTCGACTCGCATCTGGCGAGCGTATTCCTGTGGATGTGCGTGACCATGGGTATCCACGGCCTCGCCCAGGCAACGGGCTGGCCGCACAACGTCGCGCTGTTCGCGAACTGGACGCGCCGCTCGGAACGCGGAACGCTGTTTGGCATCTGGGGCACCTGCTACCAGATCGGCGGGATCGCCGGGAAGGGGCTGGCGGGATTCCTGCTCGGCTGGCTGGGAATGGCCTGGTCGTTCTACGGCTCGAGCATCGTGCTGCTCGCGTTCACGCTTTACTTCGTCCTGTTCGCGCGCGAGCGGCCGCAATCGGTCGGCCTGTCACTCGAGGACGAAGCGGAACCCGACGTCTCCGTGGCGGGCACGGTGAGCGAGGCTACTGCGCGCGAGCCGGCGCTGCCGCCTGGATTTCTCAGTTCGATCATCGCGATGGGCCTGATCTATTTCGGCTTCAAGTTCCTGCGCTACGCGCTCGACAGCTGGTCCGCGCTGATCCTGGGTGAACATTTTGCGATGTCCGATTCGGTCGCCGCCTACTGGTCCACTGCTTTCGACTGGATCGGCTTCCTCGGCGTGATCGTCGGCGGCATCTGGTCGGACCGGATGCCGGGTTCACGGCGCACGCCCGTGATCTTCTGGATGACGGCCGGCTGTCTCGTGTTCACGTCGTTGATGTGGTTCGTCGGCTTGACGTCGCCGGTCCTGTTCGTCGCGCTGCTCGGCCTGATCGGATTCACGGCGATGGGGCCCGATTCGCTGCTTTCCGGCGCCTGTGCGATGGATGTCGGAAGCCGGCGCCAGGCCGCGCTCGCCGCCGGTGTCATCAACGGTTTCGGGTCGGTTGGCCCGATTCTGCAGGAGCCGATCATCGGCTGGCTGAAGCAGACCCGCGGCCTGGATTCGGTCTTCCTGCTGCTGGTGGCGGTCGTGTTCCTGACGACCGTCGCCACCGGGCTGCTCGCCCGATTCGAGCGGCGCCGCGGAATCTAGCCTCGGTCAGGACGACGCGAAGGAAAGCTCGCGCGCGAGATGCTGCACGAGCGCGCGATTGCCGAACAGCGAATCCACCTTGCCCGGCACCTCGGAGCGGCGCAGCAGGACCATGCCACCTGCCTCTTCGATGAGCGCCTGCGTCGGCAGGATGTCCCAGGGGTTCAGCGCCGGATCCATCATCGCCCCGAGCGCGCCGCTGATGACGAGCCCGTGGCCGAAACAGTCGGTATACCCGCGCACGTATCCGTGCAGCGCCGACAGGCGGCTGTAATCCTCGGATCGACTGGCGGCGACGAATTGCGCCACGTCGCCGACGCCGATGATGGCATCCTCGATGGCAACGGACTCCGGCAGGCGCGGAAGCGCCTTGCCGTTGCGGGTCACCCCCCGCCCCTTCGCAGCTGCATAGGTGATCCCGAGCGCGGGCAGGTGGATGACCCCCAGGACCGGGCGTTCATCCTGCATGTCCTGCAGGGCGATCATCGTTCCGTACAGCGGAATGCCGCGGATGAAGGAACGCGTGCCGTCGATCGGATCCACCGTCCACCGCCAGCGCGTCCCCTCGCCGGACAATCCCTGCTCCTCACCCAGGATGTCCAACGGCCCGATCGTGGCCTTCGCCGTCAAATGCGCGCGAATGACCGATTCCGCCTCCTGATCCGCCAGCGTCACCGGCGATCCGTCGCGTTTGCGCTGCAACCCGAGTTGCCGACTCCCAAAGTACTTCTGGATGCCGGCTGCCGCGGCCAGTGCCGCATCGACCGCTGTCTGCAACAGCTGCTTCAGTTGTTCGTCGGTCAACAAGCGCGCCACCTTGAAGCGGACCGGCCGGGCACGGCAGGATAAACAATACGCCGCCTCGATGCCCGCTTCGCCCGCTCCGTGCGAGGGCCGGCCTCCGTGTCCGTCACGGTCCTTTTGCGATGCCGGCATGACCCGCACCAGGGCCTGATGCAGAATGCCGCATGGACGGCGGTGACGCATTCGATATCGTCATTGTGGGTGGCGGCATCAACGGGGCCGGAATCGCCCGCGACGCAGCCGGCCGCGGCCTGCGCGTACTGCTGATTGAGAGGGCTGGTCTCGCCCACTACACATCTTCCGCGACCACCAAGCTGGTGCACGGCGGCCTGCGCTACCTCGAGCATTTCCAGTTTCGCCTGGTGCGCGAGTCGTTGACCGAGCGCGAGCGCCTGCTCTCGATCGCGCCGCACCTGGTCAGTCGTCTGCGCTTCGTACTGCCCTACAAGAGCTTGCTTCGCCCCGCCTGGGCGGTCCGTCTCGGCCTCTTCCTCTACGATCGCCTCGGCGGCCGCAGCACGCTCGAACCGTCGGCAGTCGTACGTTTTGCCACGTCGGAATATGGATTGCCGCTGCGCCGCAACATTCGTCGCGGCTTCGCCTATTCCGACTGCGCGGTTGACGACAGCCGCCTCGTCGTGCTGACCGCCAAGGACGCGGCCGAGCGAGGCGCCGTCGTGAGGGTGGGCCATCGCCTGGTGCACGCGGCGCGCGAGCAAGGCCTGTGGCGGGTGGACATTGAATGCGAGGCTGCACAGCAAGCCTATACGGTCAGCGCACGCGCCATCGTGAACGCATCAGGCCCGTGGATCTTGAATGTGTTGTCGAAGTGCCTGGGCACCATGAGCCGGCAATCGGTGCGGCTCGTCAAGGGCAGCCATATCGTCGTACGCCGCCTTTACGAAGGCGATCACGCCTACACGCTGCAACACACGGATCGCCGCCTCGTCTTCGTCATTCCATACCAGGATCATTTCACGCTGATCGGCACGACCGATGTGCCGTGGCAGGGCGAGCCGGGCCCGGCCGCAATCGCGCCGGCTGAAACGGAATACCTCTGCCAGACGGTCAACCGCTATTTCGAGCGGCAGATCGGGTCTGGCGATGTCGTATGGAGCTACGCCGGCATTCGCGCGCTGTGGGACGACGATGCGTCGAATGCCTCGGCGGTCACCCGCGACTACGTACTCGACATCGACGCGGCAGCGGACCGGGCGCCGGTGCTGTCCGTGTTCGGCGGCAAGATCACGACCTACCGGCGACTCGCGGAATTGGCGCTCGACAAGCTCGAATCGCATCTCGGGCCGCTGGCCCCCGGGTGGACTCTGAGTGCGCCGCTGCCCGGTGGCGACATTCCCGGTGGCGACGTGAATGCATTCGCCGACGAGCTCACCCGGCGCTGGCCGTTCCTCGACCAGCCTCAGGCGCGGCGCCTTGCTCACGCCTATGGCACGCGTGCGGCGCGTCTCCTGGACGGCGTCGATTCGCGCGAGCTCCTGGGCGAGGAATTCGGCGGCGGAATGACGCGGGTGGAAGTCGATTACCTGGTTCGCGAGGAATGGGCGAGATCGGCCGAGGACATCTACTGGCGACATTCGAAGACCGGTCTGCATGCCTCGCCGGCAGACCGGCAGAGACTCGCCGCCTATCTGCAGGGCGCGACGCAGGCGCGACCGGCCCAGGCAACGTCATGAGCCGTCCTCGCCACCTGCTTGCAATCGACCAGGGCACGACCTCGACGCGCAGCATCGTGTTCGATGACCAGGGCCACGCCCTGTCGATCGCGCGGCGCGAACTGCGGCAGCATTATCCGGCCGCGGGCTGGGTGGAACATGACGCGGAGGACATCTGGCGCGATGCGCTCGCGACGGCGCGCGAGGCCCTCGAACAATCGGGCCTCGGCGCGGGCGGCATCGCCGCGATCGGCATCACCAACCAGCGCGAGACGGCGGTGGTGTGGGAGCGGAGCACCGGCAAGCCGATTCATCGCGCCATCGTCTGGCAGGACCGGCGCACGGTCGAGACCTGCTCCCGGCTGAAGAGCGATGGCGCGGAAGACCTGGTCCGGCTGCGCACCGGCCTGCTGCTCGATCCGTATTTTTCCGGCACGAAGGTCAGCTGGCTGCTCGACCAGGTGGCCGGTTCGCGCGCGCGCGCGGAACGCGGCGAGCTGGCTTTCGGCACCATCGACAGCTTCCTGCTCTGGCGGCTGACGGGTGGACGGGTGCACGCGACGGACGTGACGAACGCATCGCGCACGATGCTGTTCGACATTCATCGCGGAGAATGGGACGAGGAATTGCTGCGCTTGATCCGCGTGCCCCGCACGCTTTTGCCCGAGGTGAAAGACAGCAGCGCGATCTATGGCGAGACCGCGCCGGGCCTGTTCGATCCTGCGATTCCGATCGCCGGCATCGCCGGCGACCAGCAGGCGGCGCTGATCGGCCAGGCCTGCTTCGAACCCGGCATGGTCAAGTCCACCTACGGCACGGGTTGTTTCCTGCTGCTCAACACCGGCGAGAAGCCGGTGCAGTCGCGAAACCGGTTGTTGACGACGCCCGCGTATCGCATCGGCGGCCGCACGACCTATGCGATGGAAGGTTCGATCTTCGTCGCCGGTGCTGCCATCAAGTGGCTGCGCGACGGGCTCGGCATCATCAAGGACGCCGCCGAGACCGCCGCACTGGCGATGCAGGTGCCGGACAGCCACGGCGTTTACATGGTGCCGGCATTCGTCGGGCTGGGCGCGCCGCATTGGGAACCGAATGCACGAGGTCTGATTTGCGGGCTGACGCTCGATGCCACCGGCGCGCACCTCGCGCGGGCGGCGCTCGAGTCGGTAGCATTCCAGACCTTTGATCTGTCGGCGGCCATGGCCGCTGACGGCGCCCGGAATCCCGCGGCGATCCGGGTCGATGGCGGCATGGCTGCCAACGACTGGTTCTGCCAGTTCCTTGCGGACGTGATCGGCGCGCCCGTGAAACGCCCGACCCAACTCGAGACGACGGCGCTCGGCGCGGCGTTCCTTGCCGGACTCGCCACCGGCGTGTGGCCGGATCTGCACACGATCGCCGCGACCTGGTCGGCCGGCGCGACGTTTCTGCCGGGCATGCCGCCCGCGCGCAGTGCAGAGTTGATCGCCGGATGGAAAAATGCGCTGCGGCGGACGCTCGCCACCTGACACCGTTCCGCAATGCTGTGCCGCCCCGATCGCGCCGCTCGCGGCGGGCCCCTCAATCCGGACCTTCAGTCATTGCGATTCAGCGCACGTCCCGGCCCGCGCTCAGCGCCTTGTGCCCGAGCGTCAGGGACATGAAGAAGATCGTCAGCAGACAGCACCCGACCATCGTCGTGAATACCCCATCCCAGCCCCAGCGATCGGCGATCCAGCCGACGCCGGTTCCAGCGATCGCCGAGCCGAACACGTAGCCGAAAAAACCGGTAAACCCTGCGGCAGTACCCGCCGCCTTCTTGGGCACGAGATCGAGAGAATGCAGCCCGATCATCATGATTGGTCCGTAGACCAGGAAACCGATCGCAATGAGTGCCGCGTAATCGATCCAAAGCGGCCCCCGCATGTTGAGCCAGTACACGACCACGGCCATGAGCGTCAGCGCCATGAAAAACATCGTCATCGGGGCTCGCCTGCCCTTGAACCATCGGTCCGATAGCCAGCCGCACACGATGGTTCCCGGAACGGCCGCGTATTCATAGAGCGACCAGGCGATGCTCGACTCCTGGAACGAGAATCCCTTCGCGGTCTCAAGGTAGGTGGGAATCCAGTTCACCACGCCATAGCGGACGAAGTAGCAGAAGGCGTTCGCAATCGCGATCGCCCACAGGTAGCGGTTCGGCAGCACATACTTGAAGAAGATTTCCCGGAATGCGAGCGTCTGCTCGTGTGCGTCGCTGTAGCCCGGCGGATAGTCGTTTCTGTATTGCTCCACGGTGGGCAGTCCGCGCGACTGCGGCGTGTCCTCCAGCAGGAAGAAAGCGCCGATCGCGACCATGGCGGCGATCAGCGCGTTGAAGTAGAACTTCGCCCCCCAATCGTTGAACAGCATCACGCCGATCAGCGCGAGATTCGCGATGAGCGCACCGCCGATGTTGTGCGCCGTATTCCATGTCGAAACGGTGAGGCCTCGTTCCTTCGTGCTGAACCAGTGCACCATGAGCTTGCCGCATGGCGGCCAGCCCATGCCCTGCACCCAGCCGTTGACCGCCATGATGACGATGATGGCGGCGAGCGACGCATAGATGGCATCGAACAGGCCGAACGCCGCCATGATCATGCTCGAGAGGAGCAGTCCGAGCGGCAGGAAATATTTCGGGTTGCTCCGGTCGGATATCGAGCCCATCAGAAACTTCGACAGGCCGTAGGCGACGGACAAGCCGGTGAGAGCGCTGCCGAGCTCAGCCTTGCTGTACTCGGGATGCTCCGCGAGGAGGTCGGGAATGGCGAGCGCCAGATTGTTGCGGACGAGGTAGTAGCCCGCATACCCGATGAAGATGCCGGCATAGACCCGCCGGCGAAGACGCCGGTATTCCGGATCCACCCGGCCGGCAGCCAAGGGGGCGCGGAACGCCGCCGGCTTCAGGAATCCAATCATCGCATCGGCGTCGGCGACGGCACCGCAATACCTTTCGCCTGGAGCACGGCGCGCAGCAGATCCGGGCGGTCGCTGATCATGCCGTCCACGCCGAGCGCGAGGAGACGCACCATGTCCTTTGGATCGTTGACGGTCCAGGGTATGACGGCGATGCCGAGCGCGTGAGCTTCCGCGACGACGCGCGCGTCGAGATCCAGCATGTGCGGTGACCAGACCGCTGCGCCGATGGCCTTGACCGCCTTCGGCACCGAGCCTCCGTAATCATCGACGTCGAGGCCCCCGAGCCACGGCGAGGCGCCGGGCTTTCCGACCTCCATCGTGTCCTCGCCGGGTTGCTGATCGGTCAGTGCGACCGTCGCGATCCCGGGCCCGAGCTGGCGCACGAGTGCGAGCGTCCGCCAGTCGAAGGACTGGATCGTGGTGCGTGTTTCCATGCCTGAGTCACGGATGACCGCGATCAGCGATTTCACGAATGGCTCCGGAGCCGCCGTCAGTTCCGGCTGCAGCGGATCCAGCTTGGTTTCGATGTTGAAGCGAACGTCGCGGTTGCCGCTCCTCTGCACGAGCGCATACACGTCCGCCAGACGCGGGATGCGCTCGCCGTCAACGGCAAGCTGATCCGGAAGCCGGGCGCTGTAGTCGCTGCCGGGCCGCAGCCGTCCCACGTCGTATCGCTGGAGCTCCGTGTAGGTGAGCGCGTAGAGCGGCGGGCCCGCCGCCTCCAGGAATTTTTCGCCAGCGTCGCGCGTGATGTCGGGATTGAGCGACGAGTCGTGACTGACGACCACGACCCCATCCCGCGTCACCGTGCAGTCAAGTTCAAGTGTGCGGACGCCAAGCTCGAGTGCCCGGGTGAAAGCGGCGAGCGTGTTCTCGGGCCGGAGACCGCGTGCGCCGCGATGGCCCTGGAGATCGAATACTGCATTGTCTGCTGGCTCCGCTCCCGTCGACGTGGCGGGCGTCCAGGCGCAGACCAGGGCGAGCGCGTAAGCCGCGAAACCCAACTTCGGCTGCTTCATGATGGCATCCTCATGGTTCAGGTCGTGCCAAAACCGCGCGCCGCGAGGGCGCCGATGATCTCGGTCTCGCCGCATACGCCCAGCACTCGTCCATCCTCAGCCAGCAGCACCGGATGGCCGGTACTCCGGCGCAAGTCTATCAACGACTGCAGCGACAGCGACGACGGCGCCACGATGACGGCGCGTTCGTCCTCCGCGCAGGCCGCGTCATCCCCGACGACGAGCAGCGGATGCGCCTGCCCATCGAGGCGCAATTCGACCGGTGCGTGCTGCGGGTCGAGCTTCAATTGGTAGTGCCGCGCGTCGTCCAGGCAAAATGCGCCATCCGCCCGGGCCATTTGCTCGCACTTGCGCATGATCATCGCGCCCGTCAGCACCGTGAGCGGGTTCATGTGCCGCACGAATTCGGCGACGTAATCGTCCGCGGGGCGCAGCACGATGTCCTGCGCGCTGCCTGTCTGCACGATGCGGCCGTGATGCATGATCGAGATCCGGTCGCCGAGGCGCAGCGCCTCGTCGAGGTCGTGGCTGACGAACAGGATTGTCTTCTTCACCCGTTCCTGCAGCGCCAATAATTCGTCTTGCAGCTTGTCGCGGATCAGCGGGTCGAGCGCCGAGAAGGGCTCGTCCATCAGCAGGATGTCGGCCTTGGTCGCGAACGCGCGTGCCAGGCCCACGCGCTGCTGCATGCCGCCAGACAGTTCGCCGACGTCCCGGTCCGCCCATTGCGTCAGTCCCACGAGTTCCAGCTGTTCGGCGACGATCCTGCGCCGCTCGGCCACGGATTCGCCGCGCAGCTCCAGTCCGAGTCCGACATTGTCCGCGACCGTGCGCCAGGGCAGCAGCCCGAACTGCTGGAATACCATCGCGACGCGCTCGCGCCGCAGACGCCGCAGGCTCTCTGTGTTGCAGTGGGCGACATCGATCGGCGCTTCCTTGTCGTCGATCAGCACATGCCCGCGCGTGACGGCAGTCAGGCCGTTCGCGGCCCGTAGCAGCGTCGATTTCCCGGAACCAGAAAGGCCCATCATCACGCAGATCTCGCCCGGCGCGATGCCGAGGCTGGCGCCAGCCACGCCGACAACAACCCCGCAGGCTGCGGCTATCTCCTCCCGCGTCGCGCCGGCATCGAGCCTGGTGAGCGCATCGCGGATCGCGCGCGCGTTCTTGCGTCCCTGCTCGCGGCTGAACAGGATGTCGACGCCCTGGAACTCGAGTGCGGCGTTCATCGTGCCGTGCCGCGATCAGCGGGCCGGCTGATGCGATCCAGGATTATCGCGAGCAGCACGATCGCAAAACCCGCCTCGAACCCGACATCCACCTGCACGCTGTTCAGCGCGCGAACGACCGGCACGCCGAGACCCCCGGCGCCGACCAGTGCCGCAATCACGACCATCGACAAGCACAACATGATGCACTGGGTGACGCCTGCCAAAATGGTCGGCAGGGCGCTCGGCAACTCGATTTTCCACAGCCGTTGCATTGGCGTTGCGCCGAATGCGTCACCGGCTTCGAGCAGCGGCCGCGGCACCGACGAAATCCCCAAGTGCGTGAGCCGGATCGGCGCCGGTAGCGCAAAGATGACCGTCGATATCAGACCGGGCACGACGCCGAGCCCGAACAGCACCAGCGTCGGAATCAGGTAGACGAAAGTCGGCAGCGTCTGCATCAAGTCGAGCACCGGACGCAGCGCCGCAAACAGACGTGGCCTGTGTGCGGCCGCGATGCCTGCCGGCACGCCGAGCAATGTCGAAAAAAGCGCGGACACGAACACCAGCGACAGGGTCTCGAGCGTCGCGGCCCAATAACCCTGGTTCATGATGAACAGCAGGGCCAAGATGATGAAAATCGCGAGCCCGATCGACCGATGCAGAAGCCAGGCGAGCACCGCAACGAGCAGCATCAGGAGTGGCGCGGGCGTGCTCGACAGCAGTGCGGTCACCGTGTCGACGGACCCGCGGATGACGGTCGAGGTACCGGCGAAGAATGCCCTGCCGTGCAGCTTGATGAATTCGATCCCGGCGGCGACCGCACGACCGAACGGTATCTTGTGCCCCGTGACCCAGGGTTCGAAGCCGCTGGCCTCGCGCGGCACCGGTGCCGCCGCGGATTCCTGCAGCGCGGAATCGCCGGCAAGCGTGCGTACGCCTTCGAACCAGGTCTTCAGTACGGCTGGATTGGCCTTGAGCCATTCCTCAGCCGCGGCCTCCGGCGCCAGATGCCGGTCGAGAATCAAGGCCATCAGCTCGCTTTCGCCACGCAAGGTGAATTTCAGGTTCTTCACCAGGCGCCCGACATTCGGGCATTCACGCAAATAGCCGGCTCGCGTGTTCGTGAAGACGGTCGCTCCGCCGAAATCCGGCCCGAAGCTCGAATCGCCGCCGGTGAGATATCGCATGTCGAAGCGCGTGTTCATCGGGTGCGGCTCCCAGCCGAGGAACACGATGGGTTGTCTCGCCGCGGTCGCGCGCTCGACCTGCGCCAGCATGCCCTGCTCGCTCGATTCCACGAGCTTGAAGCTGCCGAGGCCGAATTCGTTCTTCTTGATCAGGTCGAGCACCAGGCGATTGCCGTCGTTGCCGGGCTCGATGCCGTAGATCTCGTGCTTCAGCTGCGCACCGAAACGCTGGATGTCGGCAAAGTCCTTCAGACCGGTATCGTGCGTATAGGCCGGCACGGCGAGCGTGTACTTAGCGCCGGTGAGGTTGGCTCCGATGACTTCAACGGATCCATCCGCGAAATAGGCGCGGCTGTCTCCCTTCATGGACGGCATCCAGTTGCCGAGGAAGACATCGATGTCCTTGTTCTTCATCGACGCATAGGTGACCGGCACGGACAACACCGTGACTTCGGGCTTATACCCCAGCCGGCGCAACAGATGGCTGGCGAGCCCTGTTGTCGCCGTCACATCGGTCCAGCCGATGTCGGCAAAGCGCACGGTCTGGCAGGACGCGGGCTCGGACACGGCGTCCGCCAGGGCGGTATACGGGCCGAACGAAAGCAGGGAGACCAATGCGAGGCACCCGGACCGCGCCGCCCGCGTCGCCCTTGACCTCTCCGACCAGCTAACGAATGATCGTTCCACAGGGGATTTTTTGAGCATGTTCATGTCCCCGCAACTCTTCACAGAAAAGGACATTGTGACAACCCTCGATAGTCTCGCAGAACTGGGATTTCCCGGCCCGACCGCACGGACCGCGATCTGCGCGAGTGCTCCATGACCGAGACCAGCGATCGCCTGGTTTCTTTCAATCCGGCGACCGGCGACCGCCTCGGCGACGTCCCGGTG
>JBATEA010000159.1:0-4024 GCA_049663745.1 Steroidobacteraceae bacterium
GCAACACGACCTGCTGTTCGAGCGGTTCCTGAACCCGGAACGCGTCTCGATGCCGGATTTCGACATCGATTTTTGCATGGCGCGCCGCGACCAGGTCATCGACTACGTCGCGGATCGCTACGGGCGCGACCGCGTCTCGCAGATCATCACGTTCGGCTCGCTGGCGGCGCGCGCCGTCGTGCGCGACGTCGGTCGGGTGCTTGGGCACCCCTACGGCTTCGTGGACGGCGTCGCCAAGCTGATCCCGTTCGAGCTGGGGATCACGCTGGCCGATGCGCTCGACAAGGAGCCGGAGCTTGCCCGGCGTTACCGCGCCGAAGACGAGGTCCGCGACCTGATCGATCTCGCGCGGCAGCTCGAGGGCCTGGCACGCAACGCGGGCACGCATGCGGGCGGTGTCGTGATCGCGCCGTCGGTGCTGACCGATTTCAGCCCGCTCTACCGCGAGCAGGGCGCCGGAAACATCGTCACCCAGTTCGACAAGGACGACGTCGAGCAGATCGGGCTGGTCAAGTTCGATTTCCTCGGCCTGCGGACCCTGACGATCATCGACTGGACCGTGAAGCTCGTGAACGCGGAGCGGGAGAAGGCGGCACAGCCGCTGCTGGACATCGCCAGGTTGCCGCTCGACGACGCGGACACTTACCGGATGCTGAAATCCTGCCGGACGACGGCGATCTTCCAGCTCGAATCGCGCGGCATGAAGGACCTCGTGCGCAAGCTCCAGCCGGACTGTTTCGACGACATCGTCGCCCTCGTCGCGCTGTTCAGGCCGGGACCGCTGCAGTCCGGGATGGTGGACGACTTCATGGCGCGCAAGCATGGACGCAGCGAAGGGCCGATCGACTACCTGCATCCGAGCCTGACCGAGATCCTGAGGCCGACCTACGGCGTGATCCTGTACCAGGAGCAGGTCATGCAGATCGCGCAGACGCTTTCGGGCTACACGCTGGGTGGCGCCGACCTGCTGCGCCGGGCGATGGGCAAGAAGAGCCCCGAAGAAATGGCCACGCAGCGCTCGGTGTTCATCGACGGTGCGGTGGCGCGCGGCGTATCGCCGCCGCGGGCAGCGCAGATCTTCGAGTTGATCGAGAAATTCGCGGGCTACGGATTCAACAAGTCGCATTCCGCGGCCTACGCGCTGCTCGCGTACCAGACTGCATGGCTGAAGACCCATTATCCGGAAGCGTTCATGGCGGCGGTGCTTTCCTCCGACATGGACCACACCGACAAGGTCGTCTCGTCCATCGACGAATGCGCCGGCATGGGCCTCGAGGTGCTGCCGCCCGACGTCAATCAGTCGATGTACCAGTTCACGGTGGCGGGGTCCGGCTCGATCCGCTATGGCCTCGGCGCGGTCAAGGGCGTCGGCCAGGGCGCGGTCGACACGATCGTCCTGGAGCGTGCACGTGGCGGCCCGTACCGGGATCTCGCGGACCTGTGCGGGCGCGTGGACCTGCGCCAGGTCGGGCGCCGGACCCTGGAGGCGATGGTGAAGGCCGGCTGCTTCGACGGCTTCGGGCCGAATCGCGCGACGCTCGCCAGCATGCTGCCGGCGGCGATGCAGTTCGGTGAGCAGAGTACGCGCGCCGTCGCGGCGGGCCAGGACGACCTGTTCGGCGGACTTTCCGAGCCGGCGGCTGCCGATGCGCCGTCGCCGATCGCGGTCGCGGTGCTGCCCGAATGGAGCGATGCAGAGCGCCTGCAGGGCGAGCGTGACACGCTGGGGCTCTACCTGACCGGCCACCCGATTGCCGCGTACGAGCAGGAACTGCGCCAGCTGGTGGCGGCGCGGATCGCGGATCTCGGCGGGCCGCGGCCAGCAGCCGGCACGACGCCGTGGAGCGGGAGCGGCGGCAGGAACGTGACCCTCGCGGGCCTGGTGCACGAGATCCGGCGGCGCGGGTCGCGCATGACGATCATCCTCGACGACCGCAGCGGCCGAATCGAGGTCAGCATGTTCGACGACGTCTACCAGCAGCATCGGCACGTCATCGCGCGCGACGCAATCCTGGTGGTCGAAGGCCAGCTGCGCTTCGACGAGTTCATCGAGGACTGGCGCGTCAATGCGAAGAAGCTGACGCCGATCGAGGAACTGCGCGAGCGCGAGGCGCGCCGGCTGATCATCCGCTGGCCCGGCAGCTCGGCAGACATCCGGTTCATACAGCGGCTGGAAGAGACACTGAAGCCCTGCACCGGCGGACGCTGCGGGGTCGCAGTGCACTACATGGGATCCGGCGCGCGCGCGACGCTTGCGCTCGGCGACGAATGGTCGGTGCGGCCCACGCGCGAACTGCTCGAAGGCCTGGGGCGGCTCGTGGGGCAGGACGGCGTGCGGGTCATGTACGGCCCGCGGGGCGCTTGACGCCTTTATACTGCGGCAATGGCGCTGCAATTCCTCGATTTCGAGCAACCGATCGCCGAGCTGGAGGCCAAGATCGAGGAGTTGCGCTTTCTCGGCGACGACTCCGAGCTCAACATCGCGGACGAGGTCGAAAAGCTGCGCGTCAGGAGCCGCGCGCTCACCACGAGCATCTTCGCCAGCCTGACGCCGTGGCAGATCACGCAGCTGGCGCGTCACCCGCAGCGGCCGTATGTGCTCGATTATGTTCCCCTGGTCTTCACCGAGTTCCAGGAACTGCATGGCGACCGGATGTACGCCGACGACCAGGCGATCGTCGGCGGCGTGGCGCGACTCTCCGGGACTCCTGTCATGGTGATCGGTCAGCAGAAGGGCCGCGACACCAAGGAACGCGTGCGCCGCAATTACGGCATGCCGAAACCGGAAGGCTATCGCAAGGCGCGGCGGCTGATGCTGACCGCGGAGCGGTTCGGCCTGCCGCTGGTGACTCTCATCGACACGCCCGGCGCCTATCCGGGAGTCGGTTCGGAAGAACGCAACCAGAGCGAGGCGATCGCGCGCAACCTGTTTGACATGTCGCAACTGCGCGTTCCGGTCGTCAGTTGCGTGATCGGAGAAGGCGGGTCTGGCGGTGCGCTGGCGATCGGCGTCTGCGACTGGCTGCTGATGCTCCAGTACAGCATCTATTCGGTCATCTCGCCGGAAGGCTGCGCGTCGATTCTCTGGAAGAGCGCCGACCGCCGCGAACTGGCCGCCGAGGCGATGGGCATCACGGCGGAACGCCTGTCGCAGATGAAGCTGGTCGATGAGGTGTTGCCCGAGCCGCTCGGCGGGGCGCACCGCGAACCATCGGCGATGGCGGACGCACTGCGCGAAGCACTGGTGCGGAAGGTCACCGAACTCTGCGAATTGCCGGCCGAAGAACTCGTGCGCCGCCGGCACAGCCGCCTGCGTGCCTTCGGAGTGTTCGGCGAGTCCTAGGGCCGACATGCGATCTCCAGCGATTGTCGAACTGGCGGTCGAGCGCGAACTCGCCCGGCTGATCCCTGGCTGGCCACGGGCGCGGCTGTGCATTGCGCTCTCGGGCGGGGTCGACTCGGTGGCGCTGTTGCACGCCTGCCGCCGAGTCAGTGGCACGCAGCCGGCCGTGCAACTGCGCGCGATTCACGTTCATCACGGGTTGCAGCCGGCGTCCGGAGAATGGTCCACCCAGTGCGCAGCGCTTTGCGCAAGGCTCGACGTGCCGTTCGAGACGGTGGAACTGCAGTTGGCGCCCGCGCCGGGCGCAAGCATCGAAGCCGCGGCCCGCGATGCGCGATACCAGGCGCTGCGTTCGCGCCTGTCGCCGGGCGAGGCGCTCCTGACTGCGCACCACGAAGACGACCAGCTCGAAACCGTGCTGCTGCAACTGTTCCGCGGCGCGGGAGTCGCCGGCTTGTCGGCGATGCCGGCGTCGGCGCCATTCGGCGACGGCATGCTGCTGCGGCCGCTGCTCGGCGTGACGCGCGCAGCCATCGACGGCTATGCGCAGGCAGCCGGCCTCGAGCGGATCAATGATCCCAGCAATCTTTCGCAGCGCTTTGACCGCGGATTCCTGCGGCGTGACATCGCGCCGCTGCTGCGCGCGCGCTGGCCGTCGGTGGCGCGTTCGGTGTCCCGTTC
>JBATEA010000160.1:0-7050 GCA_049663745.1 Steroidobacteraceae bacterium
CTTTGCAGTCGCGCAAGCGCCTGCAACTGGCGAAGGCTGGCCGCGCGAGTCGCGGGACGCGAATCGGAGGTTGGTGGCGAGGTTTGATGCGGTGTGGGAGGCGGGGAGGAATGGGAGTCTGACTTGAGGCCGCAATTTGCGGCATCAAGATTGGTAGTCGTTGATTTCGCAAGAAATACCGACGATTAACATGCGTCGGAAATTAAATGTCTTTGAAATGATGACGAAGAATGCCATCTCCAATTCCGAAAGCGGATCTCGCAAGAATTGTGCAGCGAATTCTCATCGTGCACGGGCAGCGGGTGCTGCTCGATTCGGACCTGGCAGAGCTTTATGGCGTCACGCCAAAGCGGCTGAATGAGCAGATACGTCGGAATCGCGAGAGGTTCCCAAAAGACTTTGCATTTCAACTTAAAATCAATGAGTTACGTGATAGGCGGTCGCATATTGCGACCACCTTGCGCAAGTACCGGAATCTCCGATTCCCGCCGCTAGCTTTCACCGAGCAGGGCGCCTTGATGGCTGCGTCGGTGCTTAACAGCAAACGTGCCATTGAGATGTCCATCTACGTCGTGCGCGCCTTCATAAAACTACGGCAACTCCTGGCGTCGAATGCCGAGCTAGCGCGCCAACTTGATGAGCTGGAGAAATCAATAACGACACTTGATGCCAGGACGCGAAAGCAGTTCGAGGAGGTCTACCGCGCGATTCGCGCGCTGATGGCGCCGCCCGCCGCAGAGTCTCGGCCGATCGGGTTCACGGCGGATATCGAGAAAGAACGCTAACTGCGAACTTGCGACCCGGCACCAATTAGGGAAATATCGGGCTATGAACACTCCACGCCTCGTGACCTGGACCGCGATCGCACTGGCGCTCGCATTGCCTCTGCCGCTCGCTGCGCAGCAGCTCGAACGCGACGTCGGCATCGTCAGCGCCGAAGTCGAGGGGCGGCTGGAGGGCTTCAGCTTCCAGGAGGGGCCGGTCTCGACGCTCGAATTCAAGGGCACGGCGGTTGCGCTCGCCGCGGAAGGAGACGGCAAGGTCGAGTTCCAGGACGGACGCAGCAGTGTCGAAGTATCGGTGGAGAAGTTGCCCGATCCGTCCAAGCTCGGTCCTTTCTCGACTTACGTGTTGTGGGCGGTCAGCGGTGACGGCCGCGCCAGCAACCTGGGTTCGATCGAAGTGCGGAACGGCTCCGGATCGCTCGAGACGTCGACCTCGCTCTCGCAGTTCGGGCTGGTCGTAACCGCTGAGCCGCACTTCGCGGTCACCGCGCCGAGCAAGTACATGGTGCTGCGGAACCTGGGCAAGCGCATCCACGGCACGACCGTGCAGATCCCGGGCCTCAGGGAACGAATGGACTATTCCGGCCTGTCCGCGCAACACGTCGATCCGAAGGCGAAGATTCCGCTCGAACTGGTCCAGGCGCGCTATGCGATCGCGATCGCCAGCGCCGTAGAAGCGGAAGACTTTGCGCCGGGCGAGTTCGCGAATGCCGAGCAGTCCCTGTCCAAGGCGGAAGAGGCGCAGTCCAGCAAGAAATACCGGGTCCGCAATACCGTGCCGCTGCTCGCGCGCGATGCCGTGCAGATGGGCGAGGACGCGAGGCGCAAGGCCGTGCTCGGGCGCCAGGCGGCGGAGCGCGAGACGGCGACGACGGCTGCGCGACAGGAGGCGGAAGAGAAAGCGCGCCAGGCAGCGGCCGTCGCAGCCGAGCAGGCGAAGCAGCGCGAAATGCTGGCGGCGGAGGAAGCCGGGCGCCAGGGGACGCTCGAAGCCGAAAAAAAGGCGCGCGCGGATCTGACCGCGCGGTTGAACCGTGCGCTGCCGACGCGTCAGACCGAACGCGGCATCGTCGCGGAAATCGCAGGCGTGGAGTTCGCGACCGGGGCGGCGACGCTCAACCCGAGCGCGCGCGAGGCGCTTGCGCGCTTTTCGGGGATCGTCGGCGTGTATCCGTCGCTGCAATTCAAGGTCGAAGGCCACACCGACAGCACCGGCAGCGCAGAGACCAACCGGAATTTGTCCCTGCAGCGCGCGATGACGGTGCGCGATTACCTGATCGGGCAGGGCTTCGATGGTGCCTCGATCAACGTCGAGGGCCTCGGCCCGGACCAGCCGGTCGCGGACAATGCAACGCGCGAGGGACGCGCACGCAACCGGCGCGTCGAGATCATCCTGACGGGGGATCTGGTGACATCGCCCTGAATTGAATTGGTGCCGGGTCGCAGGTTCGCAGTTACCGTGCCGCAACAACTGCGAAACTGCGACCCGGCACCAAATTTCATATTTTGCGGCAGCAAGATTGGTAGTCGTTGATTTCGCAAGAAATACCGCCGATTAGTGAGCGCCGTATATTGGGAGTCACTGAGATGATGGCTCGTAATGCCATCTCCCATTCGCAAGGCTGATCCGGCTCTAGTTGCCCAGCGAATCTTTATCATTCGCGGGCAGCGCGCTTTGCTCGACTCGGATTTAGCTGAGCTTTATGGAGTTCCGACTGCGCGGCTCAATCAGCAGGTTCGTCGCAATCGAAAGCGGTTCCCGATAGATTTCGCATTTCAGCTGACGAATCATGAGCTTGCAAACTTGATGTTGCAATTTGCAACATCAAGTTGGGGCGGGGTGCGCAAGGCGCCGATAGCTTTCACCGAGCACGGCGCCATCATGGCCGCGACGGTCCTGAACAGCCCTCGCGCCGTGGAGATGTCTGTATACGTCGTCCGTGCGTTTGTGAAGCTGCGAGAAGTACTGGCGTCAAGTACCGAGCTCGCCCACAAGCTCGAGGCACTGGAGAAATCCGTCGCGACGCTCGATGCTAAAACGCGAAAGCAGTTCGAAGAAGTTTACCGCGCAATTCGAGCGCTGATGGCGCCGCCCGCCACGAAGTCGCGACCGATCGGATTCACAGCCGACATTGAGAAGGATCGTTAACTGCGAAACTGCGACCCGGCACCAATTACTAGATCCCGAGCAGTTTCAGCACGGCATCCGTGATCCCTTCCAGACCGCGGCCCGTCACGCCGGATCGCTTGCGCAAATGCGGCGTCTCATCGTAGACGTAATAGCCCGGACCGCCGGCAAAACTGTCGTTGAAGAGCCCTTGCTTGCCCATCAGGTAGGGCACGAATGTCGCGCACCGGCTGACCGAGTACTCGAGGTTCGCGCAGAAGCCGATGGTTGCCGACTGGTCGAGGCTTCGACCGCGTCCGGCGGGTTCAACGCGGATGCCTCGACAACCCGTGACAATCAGTGTCGCTGGCCCGTGAAAGACTAGGTAGCGAAGCTGCAAGGTGAGCCAGGCAGTCAGACTGCCCAATCGCCAGTGTCGGGTGACGCGGATCGGGCGCTCGCGCAACTGCATGACCCCGACCAGATTGTGGGGCTGAAATACGAAGGCGACCCACTCCGGCAGTGCCAGCACCCCGATTTCACCCAATGGATCCGTGGCATCCGATATGACGACCGATTCCGTCGACGCCGTCCGGACACGAGTCAGGGCGTACATGCCGGCCATCAGGCTGCTGATCGGAATTTTCCAATCCAGTAGCCATTTCGTTCTCTTGTCGCCTCTGATCGAGAAGGTCTGCAGGAATTCCGGGTGGACGATCAGTTCATGAAGCTCATCGACCACGAGCGTCTTGGACACGGCAGAAATGGTGACGGGATCGGCGTAAGCACTGGCGGCTGCATGGAGCGTAGCCGCTGCATCGGGCGCTGGCGTCAGAAGTCGGACCGGAGGCCGACGGGCCGCCAATGGCGCGACGACAAAGAAGAGAAACGACTTCACGAGCAGGGGAGCAAGAATCAGCGAAGCGAGGATGACGATGGCTGTCGGGATGACGGCCTGTATCGGAGTCATCAGTTTCGCCGCCCAGTTGCTGTCGCGGAGCTGTTCTCGGTTTCCGATCTCGGCATCGAGCGCATCCAGAACGGACTGAATGGGTCCGCGGTCGAGGTGAAAGCTCGGCACTAGCTTTGGCAGCTGATTGAGACGCTTGATTGCGGCGTCCTGGTCCTTGACGGCCCGTGCCGCAGCCTGATTCCGGCGGAACAGGTCGTCACGGCTGGCTTCGAGTTCGCCGAGCCGGGTGTTCTCGGTCGTAAATGGAATGTGCGCCAGGATTGGATGTGCTGCTTCAAATGTCGCCAGACGTCGCTTGGCGACCTGAAGTTTGCTGTAAACGTCAACGTGCCGACTCAGAAGTTGCGCGCGCCGTTCCCTGGCGGCCGCCAGGCCTCTCGTGGCAATGGCGACTTCCAACAACTGCGCCACATACGGCCGCTGCTGCTCGAGTATCGCCAGCCGAATGCGGGCCTCCATCAACGCGCGCGGGGCATGGACTCCGTTTGCCAGCACGGATCTCAACGGCGACTTCGTTTCCTCTTTGCGTTGGGCGATCTCACGGTCAATTTCATTCAGTCGGGACTGGAGCCGGAGCTCGGCAGCGCTTCTCAATTCACTGGCTTCCCGGCTGACAGCAGTCTCTCGCTCCTCGATGAACTGCACGAGCCGCGTTCGGGCTGAAGTGAAGTCGTTGACGGAGGCGATCTGCGCAGCAATGTTGCGGTATTCACCACTCAGGAAGTGACCGAGGACGAGCGTCGCGACAATCAGCACGAACCAGCCGAGCCTGGTCGCGCACCAGCGCAGGAACTTCGCGAGCAGTAGGAGCATGCGGCTAATTTAGCGTAGCGGGGCGGTGGGGGATGCCGCATTTGCAAACGCATGTGGCAGTTTGTGAGAGGGCCGGCGCGCGGGCTCTGGGCGATACTGCGGTCACGGCTGTGACGCGTGGCAATGTTTCCAGAAATCCCGCAACCTTCGCCTTGCATTAAGGTGCCCGTATTGGGTACGATCGTACCCATTATGGGTACTACTACTTACCGCCGCGCCGACCGACGGACAAGCAGCCTGGGCGACGCTCTGTTCACCGGGACCCGCAAATGGCTCCTGGGCGCACTGTTTGGTAACCCGGCTCGCAGCTTCTACGCCAGGGAATTGATTGGCCTCGCAGCGAGCGGAAGTGGCGCCATACAGCGCGAACTCGGGCGACTGACTCAATCCGGACTCGTGACGATGCATCCGATCGGAAACCAGAAACACTACCGCGCGAATCCCGAGTCGCCGGTTTTTGCAGAGCTATGTGCACTCACCAGGAAGACATTCGGCCTTGCCGATCCGCTGCGCGATGCGCTCGAACCGCTCGCGTCGCGCATCTCGGCGGCATTCGTCTACGGCTCGGTCGCCAGGCACGAAGATACCGCGTCCAGCGACATCGACCTCATGGTCATTGCGAACAAGCTGTCGTATGGGGAATTGCTCGAGGCGTTGGAGCCGCTGACGCGCACGATCGGCCGCCGCGTGAATCCGACGGTGCTGACGCAGCGAGACTGGGCAAAGCGCCTTGCCACCCGGAGCGCATTTGCCACGCGCGTGATGGCCCAGCCGAGGATCTGGATCGCCGGGTCCGAAGATGAGTTCCGCGCTTGAGAATCTCTGCGGTCCCGGCAAGCCGCTGAAGGCCGAGCCGCCGGATGAGGCGGAAATTGCCGGGTTGTTGCGGTCCGCGCAGGGCCGATTGAGAGATGCCGCGAGGAAGGACCTCGCACTCGACAGCCGATTCGACTTGGCCTATGGCGCGGCGCACGCGCTGTGCCTGGCGGCGCTCAGGCAGCGCGGCTACCGGGCGACGCAGCGCTACATCGTTTTTCAGGCTTTGCCGCACACCCTGGGGCTCGGCCCTGAAGTCTGGCGGGTGCTGTCCAGGTGCCATGAGCTGCGGAACCTGGCGGAGTACGAAGGGGAATCGCACGCGACGGTGGAATTGGTTGAGGAATTGATCGCCATTTGCAAACTCCTCGTTGGGGCAATCGAGGCGGTATGATGCGCTGGTCAGCATCAACGTCCCCGGCGACAAGGCGCGGGCGGTCGTGGATGCGATGGAGCGCGACATGGGCACCACGCTGGCGACGAAGCAGGACCTGTTGCAGTTGGCGACCCGCGAGGACTTGCTTGCGACGAAGCGGGATCTGTTGTTGCTGGCGACCAAAGAGGACCACTTGCTGCTTAAGCAGGATGTGGCGCTGCTCCGACAGGAAATGTTCGGCATTCGCACGGAGCTCCGACAGGAAACCGCAGGTCGTTTCGCACTGCTGGACCACAAGATCGACACGCTGGAGCTCAGGTTGACGATCAAGCTCGGCTCCGCGATTTTCGTCGGCTTCGGCGCGACGATCGCAGCGCTACGCCTCTGGCTCTGAACCGCAGATTGCGCCGGATTGCCGCTGCGGCCTGTCGAATTCGCCCCCTCCTGTTCGACAATATGGCGAACGAGGAGGCTTTTCATGAATACGCGATGGCGTTCCATGGCCTTGGTGGCCACGTCAATGATCATTTTGACCGCGCCCGCCATGGGTGATGCGCCGGCCAAGTCCGGCCGCGTCGAAGCGAACGGCGTCAACTATTACTACGAGATTCACGGCCAGGGCGAGCCGCTCCTGCTGCTGCACGGCGGGATGGGCTCGATCGGAATGTTCGAGCCGGACCTGGCGGCCCTTGCGCGCGAACGGCAGGTTATCGCCGTGGACCTGCACGGCCATGGCCGCACGCCGCTCGGCGATCGCAAAATTGTTTTCAAGGACATCGCCGATGATCTCGACCGAGTGCTGACCACGCTCGGATACGGGCAGGTGGACGTGCTCGGCTATTCCTTCGGCGGTGGCGTGGCGCTGCGGCTTGCGATCCAGCATCCGGACAAGGTGCGCCGCCTGGTGCTCGTCTCCGCCGGCTTCGCGCAGGATGGTTTCCATCCCGAGTTGCTGCCGATGCAGGCCGCGGTCGGCGCCGCGATGGCCGAGCAGATGAAGGGCACGCCGATGTACCAGTCATATGCTGCGATTGCGCCGGACCCGGCGGAGTTCCCGAAACTGCTCGACGCGATGGGCGAGCTGATGCGCACGCCCTACAACTGGGCCGACGAGGTCCGCACCCTCAAGGGCCCGGTGATGCTGGTCTACGGTGACAGCGACATGTTCCGGCCCGAGCAC
>JBATEA010000161.1:0-3483 GCA_049663745.1 Steroidobacteraceae bacterium
GGATGCCGGCTTCGCGCGCGGCGGCCGCGATGCCGGCGACCAGCTGGCCGGTCGCGGCCGACAGCGCCGCGTGGAAACTCGGGCGTGAGATGGCTTCCAGCGTCGCGAGTCCCGCAGCCATCGCGACCGGATTGCCCGACAGCGTACCCGCCTGGTAGATGGGCCCGAGCGGCGCCAGGCGCTCCATGATCACGCGGCGGCCGCCGAAGGCGCCGACCGGCAAGCCGCCGCCCACGATCTTGCCGAGCGTCGTCAGGTCGGGCCGCACACCGTAGAGTGCCTGCGCGCCGCCGAGTGCGACACGGAAACCCGTCATCACCTCGTCAAAGATCAGGAGCGCGCCGTATCGCGTGCACAGTTCGCGCAGGCATTCCAGGAAACCCCGCACCGGCGGTACGCAATTCATGTTGCCGGCGATCGGCTCGACGATTACGCAGGCGATACTGTCGCCGAAGGCGGCGAAGCACTCTTCGACCGTTCCGCTGTCGTTGTAGTCGAGCGTCATCGTGTGGGACGCGAGATCGGCGGGCACGCCCGACGACGTCGGCACGCCCAGCGTCAGCGCGCCTGAGCCCGCCTTGACCAGCAACGAATCGGAATGCCCGTGATAACAGCCCTCGAACTTGACGATGCGGTCGCGGCCCGTGTAGCCGCGAGCGAGCCGGATCGCGCTCATCGTGGCCTCGGTGCCGGAACTGACCATGCGCAGCAGTTCAATCGATGGCACCTGTTCGATGACCTTGCGCGCCAGCTCGGTCTCGATCACGGTTGGCGCGCCGAATGAGAGGCCGTCGACAACGCGCTGCGTGACCGCGGCGATCACGTCCGGATGCGCGTGCCCGAGGATCATCGGCCCCCAGGAACCGACATAGTCGATGTAGCGCCGGCCGTCCTCGGCCTCGATCCATGCGCCATTCGCGCGACGGATAAACACCGGCTCGCCGCCGACGCCCCGGAATGCGCGCACCGGCGAATTGACGCCACCGGCGATGTATCGACTGGCTTCCTCGAACAGGCTCATCGGCGGTCAGCGCCTTGTGACTTCGAAGCCGCGTCGTTCGAGCTCGGCTGGCAGGCCCCGGTCACCTGCGAGGTGCAGCGCGCCGACCACGACCAGCACGTCGTCGGGCCTCTTGAGCAGTGCCGCGACCTGGTCGGCCCAGCGCTCATTGCGCGCATAGATCAGTCGATCGGCGAGATCCGGGTAGTCGGCGAAATCCTCGTCGAGCTGGCGGGCGAGGGCCCGGTCGTCGCCGTCCTTCCAGGCGTCGTAGAGGCTCTCCATTTCGTCCTCGATGCCCTTGGATTCCTCGAGCGACTGCAGCAGGAGCTCCAGTTGCTCTTCGGCCGGCAGGCCGTCGAGCAGCCCGAGCTGCTCGTCGAGCGTTTCGAGGCCGCAGCCGGGCTTGCCATCCTTCTGCGTCTGGCGCTCGACGACCTGCTCGACGCCCTGGTCCGCGGCGTAGCCACGTTCCTGCAGCGCCATCACCGAAACGCTGATGCCTGCAAACCAGGGCTCGAACAGCTCGAACGGTGTCAGGTCGAATCCGGCATTGGCGGCGGCCTCGCGCACGCGCGGTGCGGACGGGCCCAGCAGGTCATACAGCCCGCGTCCCTGCGGATCGATCGCGCGCTCGAGCGTCACCGATGCCGTCGTTGCGGGCGTCAGGGCGCCGAGGTCCACCTCGAAGCAGACCAGTTTGGCGTCACGGTAGGCGTGCTCTAGTTCGCCGGCGATCGCGAAACCACCCTGCTGCAGCAGGTGAACCGAGCCGAAAAGATAGACGGTGTTGCTGCTCCCCTTGACGGACCAGAGCGCGGGATCGGCGGAGGCCGCCCCGAACGGAAGCAGCAGCGCGGCGAGCGCTGGCAGGAATCCCGACCGTCGGCCGTGAATGTCAGGCATCCGCTTCCACCCATTCGATGCCGGTCTCGAGCCTGCCGTCAGGTCCGAGATCGATCCAGCGGTAGGCCGGCGGTCGCGAGTCCACGTTGAACTCCTCCGCGTCCGGCTCGAACTGCATGCAGGTCGAGGGCGTGCCCATCAGGCGCAGGTCGCCGCGCACGCTGTCCAGCGCCTGATGGACGTGGCCCCAAAGCAGGCCGCGCACGCGCGGATGCCGCTCGAGCACCGCAAACAGCTCCGCGGCATTGTCCAGCATCAGCGCGTCGAGCCAGGGGCTGCCATGCGGCACGGGATGATGGTGCAGGCAGACCAGCGCATGCGCGTCCGCGTTTTTCTTGAGCGCCGCATCGAGTCGCGCTAACTCGGCCGCGGACAAGTGCCCATGGTTCGCACCGGCGACCGTGCTGTCGAGCATCGCAACCAGCCAGTCGTCGTAGCGGGTCGCAAGATCGTGCACGAACGGCGGGCCTGCGAGCGAAGCGCGGAGCTCCGCCGGCAGGTCGTGGTTTCCCGGCATGCAATGCACCGGCACGCCGGCGCTGGCGAACATTTCGCGCACGCGCGCATAACCATCGCGGTCGTCCTGCACCAGGTCGCCGGTCAGCAGCAGCGCGCGCGGCGCCGGATGGTGGCGCCGCCCGTGCGCGAGGCAGCGCAGCAACGTGGCATCGGTCGCCACGCCACGGACCGCGACACCCGGCGTGCCGAGCAGGTGCGTATCCGTGTACTGCAGCAGGCGCACCGGCTGCGGTTCAATAGCGGTAATGGTCGGGCTTGAATGGCCCGCCGGCCGGCAGGCCGAGATACCGTTCCTGCTCCGGTGTCATGACCGTGAGCCGCGCGCCGATGCGGTCGAGGTGCAGGCGCGCCACCTTCTCGTCGAGTTCCTTCGGCAGCACGTAGACCCTGTTCTGGTAGCGGTCACCGTGCGCGAACAGCTCGATCTGCGCGAGCACCTGGTTGGTGAAAGAGTTCGACATCACGAACGACGGGTGGCCGGTGCCGCAGCCGAGATTCACGAGGCGCCCCTCGGCCAGCACGATGATGCGCTTGCCGTCCGGGAAGATGACGTGATCCACCTGCGGCTTGATGTTTTCCCAGCGGTATTGCTTCAGCGAGGCGATGTCGATCTCGCTGTCGAAGTGCCCGATGTTGCAGACGATCGCCTGATTCTTCATCCGCCGCATGTGCTCGTGGGCAATCACGTTCACGTTGCCGGTCGCCGTGACGAAGATGTCTGCCAATGAGCAGGCGTCATCCATCGTGACGACGCGGTAGCCCTCCATCGCGGCCTGCAGCGCGCAGATCGGGTCGATCTCGGTGATCCAGACGGTCGCGCCGAGCCCGCGCAGCGACTGCGCGCAGCCCTTGCCGACGTCGCCGTATCCAGCGACGAGGCAGATCTTGCCCGCGATCATCACGTCGGTCGCGCGCTTGATGCCGTCGACCAGCGATTCGCGGCAGCCGTACAGGTTGTCGAACTTGGACTTGGTGACCGAGTCATTGACGTTGATCGCCGGGAACGGCAGGCGGCCTTCGCCGGCCATGCGGTAGAGCCGCTTCACGCCGGTCGTCGT
>JBATEA010000162.1:0-1650 GCA_049663745.1 Steroidobacteraceae bacterium
CACGGCGCTGCTATCGTTGCTGGCCCTGATGTTGCTGTTTGGCCTGTTCCCCTACGGCCGGGGCGACCACCCGCTCGGCCCGGAGCAGTTCCTCGCCGGTTTCGGCAACCCGGCCCTTGTGTCCATCTGTTTCCTGATGATGCTGGGTCACGGGCTGGTTGCCACCGGCGCGCTGGAACCCTTCGTGCGCAGGCTCGCACGCCTCTGGTCGTTCCTGCCGCAGCTTGCGTTCCTGCTGATGCTGATATTCTGCCTGCTGGTCAGCTCTTTCATCAACGACACCCCGGTCGTGGTGCTGATGATGCCGGTACTGGTCGCGATCGCGGCGCGCACCGGCACCAGTGCCACACGTACGTTGCTGCCAATGAACTATGCCGTGGTGATCGGCGGCATGGCGACGACCATCGGCACGTCCACGAACCTGCTGGTCGTCGGCATCGCCGAAAAGCTCGGCGTCCCGCCGATCGGCCTGTTCGAATTCTCCCACATCGTCGCGATCGCGGCCGCGGTTGCCTTGCCCTACCTGTGGCTGGTCGTGCCGCACCTGCTGCCGAAAGACAGCGGAAACCGGCCACGCGTTTCGCTCGTCTTCGACGCCGCGCTCGAGATCCACCAACGCGGTTTCGCAGCCGGACGCGAGCTGCACGAAGTCATGCAGCGCGCCCGCGGGATGCGGCCATTGCGCCTGGTGCGCGGCCACATCGAGATCGTGCGACTGCCAAACACGCGCCTGCAGCCCGGCGACCGGCTCCTCATCCAGGACACGCCGGAGGGCTTACGCGAGCACGCCGCAGCGCTCGGCGCCCGGATCCACACGCGCGAGCACCGGGAAGCCCCGGGCGGCGCCGGGCGCACGATGGCGCAGGTGCTGATCGCCGCGGAATCGGATCTGGCCGGCACGACGCGCGGCGCGGGTCTCTTTGCCGACCAGCATGGGCTCGCGGTCGTCGGCATCCACCGGCCCGGGCGGGAGACTCCGCTGAATCCTGCAGATGCGACGCTCCGCGCGGGCGATGTCGTGCTGGTGCAAGGCCCGATGGAGAAGATCGAGGCCTTGCGCACCGTAGCGGGTGTGCTGATCCTGGACGCGATGGTGGAACTGCCGCACACGCGGCGCGCGCCGATTGCGCTCCTGATCATGGCCTGCGTCATCGCACTCGCCGCCACCCGGCTGCTCCCGATGGTGCTGGCCTCGGCGCTCGGTGTCGCGGCCATGCTGCTGACGGGCTGCCTGCGCTGGCAGGACGCGACCGATGCACTGTCCTCCAAGGTGATCCTGATTGTCGTCAGCAGCCTCGCGATCGGCGAGGCGATGATGACGACCGGGCTCATCGCCGCCGCCGGCAATTCGCTCGCACTGCTCGGCGCATATGTGCAGCCAGTCGCAATGGTCGGAGCGCTGATGCTCCTGATGGGCGTCGTGACGAATTTCGTGTCGAACAACGCGGCCGCCATCATCGGCACGCCGATTGCCGTGGCGATGGCGGCGTCGCTCGGCGTGGACCCGCGTCCATTCGTGCTGGCGGTGCTGTTCGGCGCCAATATCTGCTTCGCGACACCGATGGCTTACCAGACCAACCTGATGGTGGCGGCCGCGGGAGGCTACCGTTTCAAGGATTTCGTCCGCGCCGGTCTGCCGCTGGCGATACT
>JBATEA010000163.1:0-2433 GCA_049663745.1 Steroidobacteraceae bacterium
GCGTTGGAGCGGTCCGTGAAAGGTTTGGCGAAGGGCGCCGCGGGCGCACGGAACAATTTTGCGCCCGCGGCGCTCGATTCGCGTTTCGCGCGGGCCGCTCAACGCGGGCGTTAGATGAACGTCGCTAATTGTAAGGAGGTGCTCGGTGCCACTCACTTATGCGATTGAGCAAGATGGAGCTCTAGCAACTCTCCCTCCGCCGATGCAGCTGTTCCTCCTCACCGAAGGAGTCACGATCCAGGCAGCTCTCACGCTCGCCACCAATCTGGGCATCGCAGATCTGCTGGCTGAGGGCCCACAGACGATTGCCACGCTTGCACGAGAGACTTCCACACATCCCCCGTCGCTCTACCGAGTTCTCCGCCTCTTGAGCAGCGTGGGCGTGTTCTCCGAAATTGACGGCGACAGCTTCGCCCAGACTGCGATCAGTGAATTGCTACGCACCGGCGGGCCGGCTTCGTTGCGCTCATGGGTCAGAATGACGGGCCTGCCATTGTGGCCAGAGACCTTCACCGAGGCCCTCCACAGCGTCCGAACGGGCGAGCCAGCTCTGAAGCAAGTGGTGGGCGCTGAATTCTTTGCGTACCTGGCGGCACACCCGCACGAGGGCGACGTATTCAATGCCGCCATGGGCGATTTCGGCCACGGGGTCGCGAACGCAATCACCAAGGCATACGATTTCTCTGACGTTCGGACACTTATCGACGTCGGCGGAGGCCATGGCACGCTGTTGAGTACGATCCTGCTGAGCAACGCCCATCTGAAGGGGGTCCTCTTCGATCTGCCTCACGTGGCGGCGGGCGCACGGGAATTGATCGCATCTGCGGGACTAGCCGATCGCTGTGAGGTTCGTAGTGGCGATTTTTTCGCCGAAGTTCCTGCCGGAGGCGATGCTTATATTCTAAGTTGGATCATTCATGACTGGAATCATGATCGCGCAGCGGCAATTCTCAAGAAGTGTCGCCAGGGCATGACAAAGACGGGGCGAATCCTCCTCATAGAAGCCGTCATCCCGCCGGGCAATGAACCGCATGCTGGGAAGATCATGGACTTCGTAATGCTCGTGGCCCTTGGCGGACAGGAACGCACGATCGATCAATATAAGGAACTTCTGCGGGAAGGCGGCTTTCGTCTCAGCGCCGTGGTGCCGACCGCTTCACCAATGAGCGTCATCGAAGGGCGGCCGAACTGATCCGTGCAACGTCGCCTAACAACGCGATGCGGCGGTCGGTCCACTGCGCGGCCCGCCGCTGATCGCGAGCGTTAGGCGGCGCCATTTAGGACATCACATGAACGCACGACCAATCGTTGCTCTAGTGATTGCCAGTGTGTCCTTATTCGCCAGACCAGCTTCGGCAAAAGACATGCCTGTCAAGGACAGCGCAACAGCACTGTGGATGATCGAACAAGCAAGAGCTTGGGCCGACCAGGCCTGTGGCGGGAAGTGGGTCATTTCCGAACTCTTTGCTGAAGATTTTAAAGGGACATCGCCGAAGGGTGCTCGCTACGAAAAGCCGACAGGGGAACCGCCCTACGATCCCAAAACGCAGTGGTCTACGAACTGCAGCCTGGATACGGCTGATGTGCGATTTTTTGGCTCCGACGTTGCGGTCATGTACGGGGCTGAGTCCAAGACGGTTACGCTGGCGGACGGAAAGCAGGAGCGGCGCTGTCTCGTGTGGACTGACACATGGCTACGGCGCAATGGAAAGTGGCAGATCATTGCAGTTCAAGACAACCGAACAGATTGTCCGGTGAAATGACGCACCGCCTAACAAATCGCTGGAGCGCACGCGCGGGAAATAAAATGCCAAGTCGTAACTGCCGAAGCCGCGGCGCTCGGCTCAACCGTTAGGCCGCACAAGAGGACAGAGCCATGCTTACGGGTTCATGTCACTGTGGGGCAGTGCAGATCCAAGTGCCACGCAAGCCACGGCGCCTCACCAGCTGCAACTGTTCAATCTGTCGTCGCCACGGTGGCCTCTGGGGGTACTACGATCGAAGCAAGGTGAAGATCGTTGCCCGCAGAGGTTCACTGGCCCGTTACTCTTGGGGCGACAAGTACCTTCGGCTCTATCGATGCGCTTACTGCGGTTGTGTGACGCACTGGCAACCCATCAGTCGCGCCAGGAGCAGGATGGGCGTCAACTTCCGAAATTTTGACCCGTCCGTGATTGAGTCAACTCGAATTCGGAGGCTGGATGGTGCCAACACCTGGAAGTTCCTGGACTAGACGGAGCAATTTTGCGCCGGCGGCGCATGGCTCGGATAGTGCGCAGGCCGCTCAACGCGGACGTTGGGCACCGAACCGTTGTTCTAGCCAACGTTTCGCCCCCTGAGAGAAAATCGGCGCTGCAGCGCCGGAAGGGAGTACACCGCCATGAAGAAGCTCCTGAAGTGGGTGGGGTTCATGCTCGGCGGCTTGGTGGGTTT
>JBATEA010000164.1:0-4965 GCA_049663745.1 Steroidobacteraceae bacterium
GGTTCGACCGGCAGCGAGGCGTCCTCGGCCAGGATTTCGAATGCCAGCACCTGCAGGGCGTCGCCAGCGAGTATCGCTGTTCCCTCGTCAAAAGCCCGGTGCGTGGTCGGGCGGCCCCTGCGAAGATCGTCGTCGTCCATCGCCGGAAGGTCGTCGTGCACCAGCGAGTAGGCGTGGATCAGCTCGACCGCCGAGGCCGGCCCATCGAGTGACGCGGCCGGCAGACCGACGGCCATGCCCGTTGCGTAGATCAACACAGGCCGGATCCGCTTGCCTGGACCGAGGGCCGCATAACGCATGGCCTGATGAAGCCGCGCCGGCGCCAGGTCGGGGGACGGCAGATAGCGTTCGAGCGCGGACTCGACGCGCCGGGCGTACTGCGATTGCCAGTGGCTGCCTGCCAGGGCCTCGACTGGCATCGAACGAGCGCTCAATCCCCGGCGGGTGGCGTGAAAGGTTCGACGGTTTCGCCGCCCGGGCCGCGACTGAGGATGCTGATTTTCTGTTCCGCCTGGCGCAGCGCCTTCTGGCAGCTGCGTGTCAGCTCGACACCGCGTTCGAACTGGCGCAGCGACTCCTCGAGCGGCAATTCGCCCTGTTCGAGGCGTTCAACGATCTGTTCGAGTTCGGCAAGCGCCGCCTCGAAATCGGGGGTCGCGGACTTTTGTCGAGTCAATGGAGGCGCCTTGCAAGGCAGGTGGGGCGGGTACGTTACACAGCCGCTCGGCAACGGGTCAACGCGGGTGTTAGAATCTGTCTAAACCGATGGCCATCGAGCCAGGATCAGCGAGGAGAGAACCGTGAACCTGAAGGGCAGCAAGACCGAAGGCAATCTGAAGGCCGCATTCGCCGGCGAGTCGCAGGCGAATCGCCGCTACCTGTATTTCGCGCAGAAAGCGGACGTCGAGGGCTACAACGACGTCGCTGCAGTGTTCCGCTCGACCGCAGAGGGCGAGACCGGCCACGCGCACGGCCATCTCGAATATCTCGAGCTGGTCGGCGATCCGGCGACCGGCCTGCCGATCGGGCCAACCTCGGACAACCTGAAAGCGGCGATCGCCGGCGAGACCCACGAATACACGGACATGTATCCGGGCATGGCGAAGCAGGCCCGCGACGAGGGTTTCCAGGAGATTGCCGACTGGTTCGAGACGCTGGCCAAAGCGGAGCGCTCGCACGCCAACCGCTTCCAGAAAGCGCTGGACCAGCTCAACTGAGCAGGACGAGCGATCGCGTGAGCCCGTGAACGAGCGCGAGAGCAGCGGCCGCAAGGAAGGCAGCCTCGCGGCGCCGACCCGGCACGCGCTGGACTGGCACAGCGCGGATTTCTGGAATCAGGACTCGCTGACGCGCGAGCTCGAGCGCGTCTTCGAAATCTGTCACGGCTGTCGGCGCTGCTTCAGCCTCTGCAATTCGTTTCCGGTCCTGTTCGATCGCATCGACCAGTCTGCGACCGGCGAGCTGGCGGCGGTTCCCAGGGAGGCCCACTGGGAAGTCGTCGATCATTGCTACCTGTGCGACATGTGCTACATGAGCAAGTGCCCGTACGTGCCGCCGCACGAGTGGAACGTGGATTTCCCGCACCTGATGCTGCGTGCGAAGGCCGTGCGCTTCCGCGAAGAGGGGGCCGGCCTGCGCGACCGATTGTTGTCGTCCACGGATGCGGTTGGCCGCATCGCGGGCATTCCAGTCGTCAGCGAGGCCGTCAATGCCGCCAATCGCAGCCCGCTGGGACGCCGGTTCCTTGCCAGCGCGCTGGGCGTGCACGCCGAAGCCAGGCTGCCGGATTATCACAGCCAGAGCTTTCGCAAAACCGAAGCGCGGCGTGAAAAGCCGTCGCTGACGCCGACGCCGACCGCGAAAACGAGCGGCAAGGTCGCGCTCTTCGCGACCTGCTACTGCAATCGCAACGAGCCGGACATCCTGACCGACCTGGTCGCCATCCTCGAGCACAATGGCATTCCGGTCGCGCTGCCGGAAGTGGAGCGCTGCTGCGGCATGCCGAAGCTCGAACTCGGCGATCTTGCGGCGATCGCGAAACTCAAGGAGCAGAATATTCCGGCTCTCGCCGCGCTGGTCGAGTCGGGCCACGACATCCTCGCGCCGGTCCCGTCCTGCGTGCTGATGTTCAAGCGCGAACTGCCGCTGATGTTCCCGGACGACCCGGACGTCAGGCGCGTCGCACGGCGGACCTTCGACCCCTTCGAATACCTGATGCTGCGCCACGCCGAGGGCCTGCTCGCGACCGATTTCCGCGCCGGCCTCGGCAAAGTGGCCTATCACGTGCCCTGCCACCTGCGCGTGCAGAATATCGGCCTGAAGACGCGCGATGTGCTCGGCCTCGTGCCCGGCACGGCACTGACCACGATCGAGCGCTGCTCGGGTCACGACGGCACCTATGCCCTCAAGAGCGAGTTCCACGAGGTCTCGATGAAGATTGGGCGCGCGGTCGTGCAGCGCGTCGAGGCCGCGACGGCCGATCATTTCGCCAGCGACTGCCCGATGGCCGGTCAGCAGATCGGAGCCGGGCTCGGGCGCGATCGCATGCCCGAGCACCCGATCCGCCTGTTGAGGAAGGCTTATGGCATCTGACGCAGCAGCATCGGACAAGGCCGCAAACCGGGGCGCGCTGAGCGAAGCCGACCTGATGAGCCTCGAGCGGTATGCGAGGGACCGCGAGGCCTTCCGCGCGAACGTCATCGCGCACAAGCGCGCGCGCACCGTGGCCGTCGGCCCCAACATGACCTGGGTCTTCGAGGACCGCCTGACGATCCAGTACCAGGTCCAGGAGATGCTGCGCATCGAGCGCATTTTCGAGCCGCAGGGAATCCGCGAGGAGCTCGATACCTACAACCCGCTGATCCCCGACGGCGGCAACTGGAAGGCGACGATGATGATCGAGTACCCCGATCCGCACGAGCGGGCGGTGGCGCTCGGCCGGTTGCGCGGAGTCGAGGATCACTGCTTTGTCGAGGTCGCGGGCCACGACCGCGTGTGCGCGATCGCAGACCAGGACCTCGAGCGCGAAAACGCCGAGAAAACCTCGGCCGTGCACTGGCTGCGCTTCGAGCTGCCGCCGGCGCTGCGGGAAGCGGTCCACGAGGGAGCCGCGATCACGGTCGGCTGCGATCACCCCGGCTACCGTCATTCGACCACGCTTCCGGCCGACAGCGCCCGGGCGCTCGGCCGCGACCTGAGCTGAAATCCTGCTGCGCTCGCGCGCGCCCGTGGCTGCTAGAATCGCCGCGCCGGCGGCGCCGTTGCGCCGCGCCATGCGCAGGCCGCGATGAGCCAGTCGTACAACGCTTCGGACATCGAGGTCCTGACCGGCCTCGAGCCGGTTCGCCGCCGTCCGGGCATGTACACGGATACCCGCAACCCGAATCACCTCGTGCACGAGGTCGTCGACAACAGCGTCGACGAGGCGCTCGGCGGGCATTGCAAGAACATTTCTGTCGTCGCGCACAAGGATGGCTCGGTCTCGGTCGACGACGACGGCCGCGGTATGCCGGTGGACATCCATCCCAAGGAAAAAGTCAGCGGCGTCGAACTGATCCTGACACGCCTGCACGCCGGTGGAAAGTTCTCAGGCCAGAGCTACGAGTCGGTCGGTGGCCTGCACGGCGTCGGCGTGTCGATCGTCAATGCCCTGTCAAAGCACCTCGAGTGCAATGTCCGGCGCGACGGCAAGGAATGGAACATCGGGTTCAGGGACGGCAAGGTGGTCTCGAAACTCGAGGTCGTCGGGCCGGCGAAACGCGGCCATACCGGCACCACGGTGCGGTTCTGGCCGGATCCCGGATTCTTCGATTCGCCCGACTTCTCGGTGCCGCGGCTGAAGCACGTGCTGAAAGCCAAGGCCGTGCTGTGCCCCGGATTGCGCGTCCGGCTGAAGGTCGAGGCCAGCGGCGAGACCGACGAATGGTTCTTCACCGGCAACCTGGGCGAGTACCTGATCGAACAGCTTGGCAAGGACCCGCGTCTGCCGGACGAGCCCTTCATCGGGCATTTCAAGGGCGGCCATGAAGTCGCCGACTGGGCCTTCTGCTGGGCGCCGGACACGGACGAGTCGGTCGCCGAGAGCTACGTCAACCTGATCCCGACGCCGCAGGGCGGCACCCACGTCAACGGGCTGCGGGCGGGCGCGACCGACGCGGTGCGGGAATTCTGCGAGTTCCGCAATCTCGTGCCGCGCGGCGTCAGGCTCGCGCCGGAGGACGTCTGGCAGCGCGTCGCGTTCGTGCTGTCGGTGCGGATGCAGAACCCGCAGTTCGCGGGCCAGATCAAGGAAGAGCTGTCGTCGCGCGAGTCTGCCGCCTTCGTTTCCGGCGTCGTCAAGGACGCTTTCGCGCTGTGGTTGAACCAGCACCCGGAGGCCGGCGAGAAGATCGCGCAATTCGCGATCGCGAATGCGCTCGAGCGCACGCGCGCGGCCCAGCGCGTCACGCGCAAGCGGATCGTCAGCGGCCCGGCGCTGCCCGGCAAGCTCGCCGACTGCACATTACAGCAGCCGGAGCGCTGTGAACTGTTCCTGGTCGAGGGCGACTCGGCCGGCGGCTCGGCGAAGCAGGCGCGAGACCGAGAATTCCAGGCGGTCATGCCGCTGCGCGGCAAGATATTGAATACCTGGGAAGTCGATGCCGCCGACATCCTGTCATCCCAGGAGGTCAACGACATCGCGACGGCGCTCGGCGTGGATCCGGGGTCGTTGGACCTGGGGGGTCTTCGCTACCACAAGGTCTGCATCCTCGCGGACGCCGATTCCGATGGTGCACACATCGCGACCCTGCTGTGCGCGCTGTTCCTCAGGCATTTCCGCGCGCTCGTCATCGCCGGGCACGTCTATGTCGCGATGCCGCCGCTGTTCCGCATCGACATTGGCAAGAATCTCTTCTACGCGCTCGGCGAGTACGAGAGAGACGGCATCCTCGACCGCATCCAGGCCGAGGGCCTGCGCGGCAAGCC
>JBATEA010000165.1:0-1573 GCA_049663745.1 Steroidobacteraceae bacterium
GCCTCGCGCTGACGGCGGCCGAGACCGGCCACCTGGTGTTCGGCACGCTGCACACGAGTTCCGCGGCCAAGACCGTGGACCGGATCGTCGACGTGTTCCCGGCGGCCGAGAAGGAGATGGTGCGCGCGATGCTTTCCGAATCGCTGCGCGCGGTGATTTCCCAGACCCTGCTGAAGCGCCTCGGCGGCGGCCGCGTTGCGGCGCACGAAATCATGATCGCGACGCCGGCGATCCGGAACCTGATCCGCGAGAACAAGATCGCGCAGATGTACTCGTCGATCCAGACCGGCAACGCACAGGGCATGCAGACGCTGGACCAGTGTCTCACCGAGATGCTGGCCAAGGGCATGATCGGCAAGGAAGAGGCGCGCTACAAGGCGCAGAACAAGGACGCGATGTAAGCGGCTGGCCGCTTACGGGAGTATCGAATGGATCGCGAACAGGCAATCAGGCTGATGCAGGATCTGCTGCGGCGCATGGTCGACCGCAAGGGCTCAGACCTGTTCATCACTGCGAGTTTCCCGCCGGCGATCAAGGTCGACGGCGAGGTCCGGCCGCAGACGGAGCAGGCGCTGTCTCCGGAACAGAGCGCCGTGCTCGTGCGCTCGATCATGAATGACCGCCAGACTCGCGAGTTCGACGCCACCAAGGAGGCGAACTTCGCGATCGCGCCGCCCGGTATCGGCCGCTTCCGCGTCAGCGCATTCCAGCAGCAGGGTCACACTGGCTGCGTGATCCGCCAGATCAACTCCAAGATCCCGACGATCGAAGAGCTCGAGTTGCCGACGATCCTGAAGGACATCGTGATGTCCAAGCGGGGCCTCGTGATCGTGGTCGGCGCGACAGGCTCCGGCAAGTCGACCACGCTCGCCTCGATGGTCGGCTACCGGAACGAAAAAACCCGCGGCCACATCGTCACGATCGAGGATCCGGTCGAGTACGTGCACCAGCACCGTGGCTGCGTCGTCACGCACCGCGAGATCGGCGTGGACACGGAGAGCTGGCACACGGCGCTGAAGAACACGTTGCGCCAGGCGCCGGACGTCATCATGATCGGCGAAATCCGCGACCGCGAGACCATGGAGTACGGCATCCAGTTCGCTGAAACCGGCCATCTTGTGCTGGCGACGCTGCACGCGAACAGCTCGAACCAGGCGCTCGACCGCATCATCAACTTCTTCCCCGAGGAGAAGCGCGAACAGCTGTTGATGGACCTGTCGCTGAACATCCGCTCGATGGTGTCGCAGCGGCTGATTCCGCGCGAGAAGACCGAGGGTCGCATCGCGGCGATGGAGATCATGATAGGCACGCCGCTGATTTCGGACCTGATCTTCCGCGGCGAGGTCGCCAAGATCAAGGAAGTCATGTCGCGTTCGAACCGGCTCGGCATGAAGACATTTGACCAGGCGTTGTTCGAGCTCTTCGAAGCGGGCGTGATCTCCTACGAGGAAGGCCTGCGCAACGCCGACTCGAAAAACGAGTTGCGGCTGCGAATCAAGCTCGAAAGCAAGCGCGAGGACAAGCTGCAGGCCGAGGCATCCAGCACATTGAGGATCGTCGATGAGTCCAACGA
>JBATEA010000166.1:0-4289 GCA_049663745.1 Steroidobacteraceae bacterium
TGGACACCCTGTTCGATGAGCCGTTGACGGCGACCATGCTGGCGGCACTCAGGGATGCGACCGGCATCGCGCCGGAAGACATCGCCATCCTGGTGAACACCCACGCCAATGGCGATCACACGCACGGTAACGCGCTCGTGCCCCGTGCCGAAATCATCGCATCAATGGCTGCGGCGCGGGAAATGACCGAGCTGACGCCCGCCGAGCTTGAGCAATTCAGGGCCGCGGGGCGCGCCGGCAGTCTCGGCGAAGGCGGGACTTACTTTGCCGAGGTCTTCGCGCCATTCGATTTCGCCACGGTTTGCGGCCGCGCGCCGACCCGGACATTCGAGCATCGGCTCGACCTGCGGGTCGGCGGCAAGAATGTCGAATTGCACATGCTTGGCCCAGCGCACACCAAGGGCGACACGCTGGTCTGGGTGCCAGGCGATCGCGTGGTGTTCACGGGTGACCTGCTGTTCATCGGCGGCACTCCGATCATGTGGGCCGGGCCGGCGGGCAACTGGCTCGCGGCATGCGAGCGCATCCTTTCGTTCAAGGCGCAATTCATCATTCCGGGGCACGGGCCGATGACCGATGCCGACGGCGTGTGCGGTGTCCGGGACTACCTGCGCTATCTGGACTGTGAAGCGCGCCTGCGCTTCGACGCCGGCATGACGGTGGAGAACGCGGCCCTGGACATCTCGCTGGGCGAATTTCGCCGCTGGCTGAATCCGGAGCGCATTGTGGCAAATGTGGATGCCTTGTACCGCGACTACCGCAATGACCGTTCAGAGCCGGATATGGCGCGGTTGTTCGGATTGATGGCACAGGTGCGGAAAAAACTGTGAAGGCAATCCTGACATGGCCCGGATATTGCGCGGGATTCATCGTGGTGCTCGTGGGCCTCGCCGCCTATGCGAAAGGGGACTTCTTCCGCCAGATGCGGACCGCGCGTGGTGGCGACGACCTGGTCGCGAATGACCTGTGCTGAGAAGGCCGCTGGCGCTAGCGCTTCAGGAACTCCGTCATCTGGTCGAATGGCAGCGGCTTGCTGATCAGGTAGCCCTGGATTTCATCGCAACGCAATAGCCGCAGGATCTTCGCCTGTTCCTCGGTCTCGACGCCTTCGGCAACGACATTCAAGTTCAGCGAATGGGCAAGCTGGATCATCGTCGAAATCAGGGTCATTGCGCCGGGATCGTCAAGCATCCTGGATACGAATGAGCGGTCGATTTTGAGTGACGAGAGGGGCAATTTCGCAAGGTAGCCCAGAGACGAATAGCCTGTGCCGAAGTCGTCAAGCGCGATGCCTACGCCCATCGAGCGAATTTCGTCGAGCTTGCGCAAGTTGCTGTCGACATCGTCCATGATCAGCGACTCGGTGACCTCGATGTCGATGCCGGGCGCCTCACCGGCCTCGGCCAGGATCTGCTTGACCGTGTCGACAAAATCGCGCTTGCGGAGCTGAACGGTTGAAACGTTGACTGCGATGCGCGGCGCGTCCACGCCCAATTGCAGCCAGCGCTTGCGCTCGGTTGCTGCTTCGCGCATGACCCACGCTCCGATGGATACGATCATCCCGGTGTCTTCCATCAATGGTATGAAGGTCGCCGGGGAGACGAGTCCGCGCTCCAGGTTCTGCCAGCGAATCAATGCCTCGAGTCCCGTCACTTTCCTCGACTCGAGATTGACCTTTGGCTGGTAGTGCAGCAGGAATTCGTGTCTCTCCTGGGCCTCGCGCAGCGCGTGCTCGAGCATCAGCTTCTCGGTCACGGCGATGCTCATGCGTTGTGTGTAGAAAAGGTGCGTGTCTCCGGTCGTCTTGGCCCGCTCGAGCGCCGACTCGGCATTTTGCAGGATAGTCGCGGCATCCCCGCCATCATCTGGGAATACGGCAATGCCTGTAATGGCAGCCAGCCGCATCGGCGACCCGTGCACCAGGAATGGCTGGTTGAAACATTGATCCTGCCATCGTGAAACGGTCCGCAGCAATTCGGATTCTTCCGTGACCGCACCGATCAATGCGGCGATCTGATCTCCGCTCACCCGTGCCACACTGCTCTGGCTGCCGACGGATGCCGCGTAGCGTTCTGCGAATTGCGTCAGCACCATGTCGCCCGCCGCTCGTCCAAAAGTGTCATTGATGTTGCGCAAGCGCTCCGGAGTCATCGCGACGACTGCAACTTTTTGGCGGTTTGTGGTCGCGTTTGCAAGATGCTGCGCGAGTCGATCGAGGAACAGCGTTCGATTGGCGAGACCGGTCAGGGAATCGTAATAGGCAAGATAGCGCAGCCGTTCCGCCTTGGCGATGTGGTCGAGGGCAAATGAGATGTCGCTGGCAAGTTCGTCCAGGAGTCGCAACTCGTCCTCATTGAAGAATCCGGATTCTTCGGCCGCGAGGACGAGGCAGCCGGTCGATTCGTTGTCAATCACGAGTGGAAGGGCAATTACGCTATTGAAGCCGTACTTGAGCATCGGCTCGCGGAAAACGATGAGTCTGGGATCCGTTGCGATGTCATTCGTGAATTGCGGCCGCTGCTTGCGCAGTGCGGCGGCAACGATGCCATCCTGGGTCGGATCGGAACCCATGACCGGTTGCAGGGACTGCGCGAGCAAGGAACCCTTGCCTGCCCAGGCAAGGCCTGGAATCGCGCCGGTCTGGGGGTCGAGGCCGCCAATCCATGCAAACGCAAAATGACCGAATTCGACGGCGAGACGGCAGGATTCCTTGAACAGCTCGTCGCGTGAGTTGACCCGCACGATCAGCGTGTTGATGCTGCTCAGCACTGCGTAGACACGATTGAGCTGGATGATCTTGGCTTCTGCCGCACGGCTTTCCGTGACGTCCTTGGCGGTGCCGACGATGCGTGATCCGACGGAATCGACGTCAATGACCGGAAATGTACGCAGCAGGATCCAGCGCACCGCACCGTCCGGCCGAACGATCCTGTACTCAATCTTGCTTTCCGCAGCGCCTTTTGCAATCTTGCGGAATTCGGCCTTTACGCGAACCGCGTCAGCCGGATGAATCGCTTGCATCAGGACTTCGCTGCAAGTCAATCCCTCCGGCTCGCTTTGGCCCCAGATGTAGCCATAGGCCGGGCTCAAATAGAGCAGTTCCTTGAGGTCCGCGGATGCCAAAAAGAAGGCATCCTGGATATTCTCTGCCAGCTGTCGAAATCGTTCTTCGCTGTCGCGCAACCCGACAGCGGCCTTTTCGTGTTCCGCCATCGCCTGCTCGACCCTATGCGCGCGATGCTGAAGCTCCACGTAGAGACTGCCATTCTCATAGATGCGGCCGACCTGGGCTCCGAGGATTGCGAGCAGTTGCTCGTCCGCGTCGCCAAAAGCGTCAGCGCCGACTTTTTCCGCCAGGCAGATCCAGCCATAGATCTGGGTCAATGAAGCGAGCGGTACGCTGAGGAAAGAGTGGGCGCGCGGATAGCTGCGTGGCAAGCCGGCGTCGATCGTGATGCCATCGTCACGGGCGACTCTCCATGGCTTTCCCGTCGTCAGCACGCGCCCGAGGGCCCCGGCGTCGATCGCCGGGCGCTGAAGCGGGACCGCCGCGCGGTCGATTCCGCTTGTCGCGAATATCACCTGTCCGCTCGTTCCATGTTTTTCGCGGGCAGCAAGGACGGCGTACTTCGCGCCGAACAACTTGCGCGCACCGTGACAGACTTGCTCGAGCAATACCTGCGGATCGCGCTGCGATGCCAGGTGCGTGTGCAGTTCCGTGAGCGCCGCAAGCCGCGCGTTGGCGATTTCAAGCTCATTGGACCTATGCCAGAGCTTGTTGGTCAGCAGTCGCAGATGCTCGTGGTCAAATTCCGCCGGCACTGCTGCCGAGTCTATTTCGGCGCCGCCGCGCAACACTTCGTCTATCGAATCGAGGATTTGCGAAGGTTCGCAGGGCTTTATCAACACGCGGGAAACGCCGCCGGTCCCGGCGAGGTCCACGGCTTCGCGTTCGTGATAACTCGCCGTATAGAAGATGACTTCGGTGCCCGCGACTTCGGGATCTTCCCGCAGGCGACGCACGAATTCATATCCGTCCATGGTCGGCATCAGGACGTCGGCGATCACGAGCTGCGGGCGCTCGCGCCGGACCAGGTCGAGCGCGTCGGCGCCGTCGGCCGCCTCGAATGCCTGGTGGCCCTTATAGCGGACCAGGGTGACCAGCAGATCGCGGCCAGCGTGATCGTCGTCAACGATCAGTATCTTGGCCATTCAGGCGAATTCCGAACGCAGATTCGCGGACAGGAAAGCATCGACCTCGTTCAGAAACGTTTCCGGCGTCAGCGGCT
>JBATEA010000167.1:0-3223 GCA_049663745.1 Steroidobacteraceae bacterium
CATCTACGCTGCGCGGGACAAGAGCCGGGCCCGTCGTCGCGGCTGGCTCGTGATCTCGGTCGCCGTCAACCTGGGTTTCATCGGGTTCTTCAAGTACGGCGACTTCATGCTGCACAACTGGCAGGCGCTGATGGCGTCGTTCGGCGTCGAGTACGTGCCGCCCGCCTGGCACATCGTGCTGCCGGTCGGCATCTCGTTCTACACGTTCGTGACGATGTCCTACACGCTCGACGTTTACCTCGGCCGGTCGAAGCCAATCGAGTCGCCGCTCAATTACGCACTGTTCGTCACCTTCTTCCCGCACCTGGTCGCGGGCCCGATCGTGCGGCCGACGCAGCTCGTGCCGCAATTCTATGAGCCGAAGCAGGCGAATCGCGACCAGATGCTGTGGGGCCTCGGCCTGATGATCCTCGGGCTCTTCGAGAAAGTCGTCATCGCGGACGGCGGTCTCGCGAGCGCTGCGGATGCCGTGTTTGGTGCGCAGGGCCCGGTCGGGTTCGCGGACGCCTGGCTCGGCACGCTCGCATTCTCCGGCCAGATCTTCTGCGACTTCGCCGGCTATTCGACGATCGCGGTCGGCGCGGCGCTATGCCTCGGTTTCGGGCTGCCCGACAACTTCCGCATGCCATACGCCGCGATGGGATTCTCCGATTTCTGGCGGCGCTGGCACATCTCGTTGTCCACCTGGCTGCGCGACTACCTGTACGTGCCACTCGGCGGCAATCGCGGCACCAAGGCCCGCACCTACGTGAACCTGATGCTGACCATGCTGCTGGGCGGCCTGTGGCATGGCGCGAACTGGACCTTCGTCGCCTGGGGCGGCCTGCATGGCATCTATCTCGCGGTCGAGCGCTGGATACGGGACCGCACGGGCGTACGCGGCGAGCCGGTGCGCTGGATCAACCGGATTGGGCTCGCACTCCTGACTTACGGGCTGGTCAACATCACCTGGGTGTTCTTCCGCGCGCACACCTTCGGGGGTGCGGCGACCATCCTGAAGGGAATGTTCGGCTTCGCCGCCGGCGCCGAACCGGTGCTGGCGACCATCTACATGATCAAGGTCGGCGTGCTGATCAGCGGCATCGTCGTGACGCATTGGCTGATGCGCGACCGCGAGATCGAACAGGTGGTATCGCGTACGCCCTGGTGGGTCACGGGCCTCGCCTGCGCCGCGATGCTGTTCGCCGTGATCGTCACGCAGGGCTCCGGCACAGCTTTCATCTATTTCCAGTTCTAGGCAGTTATCTTGGGCAACTCAGGCAAGTGGAGCGAAGACGTCACGGTCCGGGAAATCCCGGACATGCGGCTGGTCGCCGCGGCCTGGCTCGTGTTCGTCGTCGTGGCGGCCGGCATGATTGCCTGGGAACTGCAGATGCGATCGCTCGGCCTGGTCGCGGGGGACCTGGACGACAGCAAAGCGCATTGGGCCGTCGAGCGGCGGAAAGTTGCGGCAGGCGATTACGACGATGTCGTGATCATCGGATCATCCCGCATCCTGTTCGACACGAACCTCGACATTTGGAATGAGATATCTGGCCGGCGGCCGATACAACTCGCCATGCCGGGCACGAGCCCGAGGCCTGTGTTGACCCACTTCGCCGAGGACCCGGACTTCAAGGGCCTGCTGCTCGTCGACGTGGCGCCCGAGGGATTCTTCATCGAGGGCCGGGTCCATCCGGATTTCGCCGGCGCGCTCGACTACTGGAAAGAGCAATCGCCCTCGCAACGCTTCGGTCACCAGGCTGGATTGTTTCTTTCCCGTCACCTGGCATTCCTGGACGATCAATACACGCTGACGACACTGATCGACCAACTCGACCTGCCGAATCGCGGCGAGATCACGCGTCCTTACCTGGCCGTCTGGAAGCTGTCGGAATCCTACGACGATCGGCAGACCATGCTGTGGAGCCAGATTGAAACCAACCAGCGCCTGCGCAGGCACGCGATGCAGGTCTGGATGTCTGCCAAGCCCAAGCCGCCGGACGCAGCACTGCTGGCAAAGATTTTCGAACAGGCGCGCAGGGATGTCGGGAAGATCCGCGCCCGCGGTGGCGAGGTGGTTTTCGTGCGTCCCCCCTCGATGGGCTTCTATCACGAAAGGGAGGAGAGGAATTTTCCGCGGGCGAAGACCTGGGACCGGCTGCTGCAGGAGACAGGCGCCTTCGGGATCAATTTTGAGGACTACCCGGAAATGCAGGGACTCGAGATTCCTGAAATGTCGCACCTGTCCCGGGAGTCGGCGACGCGGTTCACGCGCGCCTATGTCGGGGTGATCATGCGAGATGTCCCCTGGCTCGGCTCGCACGTCAGCCCGCGGCCCTCCAGGCGAAGACCATGAGCAATTCGGGCCGGTGGAGCGAAGACGTCACGGTGCGGGAAATTCCGAAGACGCGGCTCGCCGCGATCGGCTGGCTCGTGTTCGTGCTGGTGGCTGTGGCCATGGTGGCGTGGGAGCTGCAGATGCGGTCGATCGGTCTCGAGGCCGGCGACCTCGATGACAGCAAGGCGCATTGGGCGGTCGAGCGCCGCAAGATTGCAGCCGGGGACTGGGACGACATCGTGATCGTCGGTTCCTCGCGGATCCTGTTCGACACGAATCTGGACGTCTGGAAGGAAGTGACGGGAAGGCGGCCGATCCAGCTCGCGCTGGCCGGCACGAACCCGAGGCCCTTCATGGCGGATTTCGCCAACGACCCGGATTTCAGGGGTCTGCTCGTGGTCGGCGTTACACCCGATATCTTCTTCGGCGACTGGCTGGGCATACCGATCTTCGCTGGCGTGCTCGACTACTGGAAGGACCAGTCGCCCTCGGAGCGGATCGGCCACCAGCTGGGGCTCTACCTGTCACGACACCTGGCGTTCCTCGACAGCGACTACACGTTGATCAGGCAGATCGACGAGATCAACCTGCCGAACCGCGGCGGGATCGTGCGGCCTTACCTGGACGTCTGGAAGGTCTGGCAGACCACCGATGATCGACAGGCTTTCCTGTGGAGCGGCATCGTGAACAACAAGCGCCTGCGCGAGCACGCGCGCCTGGCCTGGGGACCCTTTGACGGCAAGCCGATGGAAGCAGCTGGCATCGCGCGTGCCTGCAACGAGGCGGCGGACGCCGTCAAGAAGATCCGCGCCCGCGGCGGGGAAGTCGTGTTCATCCGCGCGCCTTCCGCGGGCCTGTATTACGAGAGCGAGCAGCACTCCGCGCCGCGCGCCAGGACCTGGG
>JBATEA010000168.1:0-2818 GCA_049663745.1 Steroidobacteraceae bacterium
CAGCGGCACATGCCGCACGATGGAAAGCAGGACCAGCGCAAGCAACAGGAACAGCACGCGCCAGCCGACGGATTTCACGCGCTCCCCGCCGAGCCGCTCGAGCGCGAAATCGCCGACGAAGATCGCCGCAATCACGTAGCCGAGCATCAGCAGCACCACATAGCCGAAGACCAGCATCAGCGCGAGCGGGATGCCGATGATCGTGACCATCAGCATCACGGCCGCCAAGGGCACGCCGATCAGCATCACGCAGCCGATGCCAGCGCTTTGCCACCAATCGCGCCGGACGGCCGATGCAGCCTCGCGGGTGAAGGCCGGCAGTCCCAGGATCAGCAGTGTGCCCAGCACCAGGACGCCAAGGGAGAACATCGTTCGGCCGCCGCGCGACGACCCGCGACCGGCTTTCCTGCGCCAGCCGTGGTCATCAGCGTCCAGTTGCTGGACGCCCTGTTCTACCTGGGCCTTCGGGTCTATTACGTACGTGCCACCGCTCTTGTACTCGAGCCGGCCTGAAACACGCGTGTCGGGCCCGATACGGATGTCCTCACCGGCGAGCCGCACGTCGCCGCCGACTACGCTGTTGATGTAGATGGATTCGCCGTAGGCTTCCAGGTCCCCTTCGACATCGCCTTCCACATCGATATTGCCGCCGGCGAGCGCCGCGTCGCCGCGCAGTTTTGCACCACGCGGAACGCGCAGCTTGCCGCCGGCCGCGTGCACGTCGCCCTCGACTTCGCCCTCGATGCGCAGGTCGCCGCCGGCCGCGTACAGGTTGTGGCCGATCGAACCGGTGACGTCGACTTCGCCGCCGGTCACGAAAGCGCTGCCACCGATGCGATCGTCGAGACTCACGCGGCCGGCCGCGAAATAGACATTGCCCGGCACGTACTCATCAATCGTGACTTCGTCGCCCGCGCTCAGGCGGTTGTCACCGATCGACGCCCTCGCCGTATCGTCGGCCGAGGCAACGCCGGCGAGGCCTGCAAGTACCAGAATTCCCGGCGCAAAGATCCTGTTCATGCGCCGATCCTACGGCTTTCGGGACGCATGGCACAATGGCCGCGTGACCGGCGAATTACGCATCGCAACACGACGCAGCCCACTCGCCCTCTGGCAGGCGGAGCATGTCGCCGCGCGCCTGCGCTCCACTCATCCTGGTCTCGCCGTGCGGCTCCTGCCGATGGTCACCGAGGGTGACCGGATCCAGGACCGCGCGCTCGCCGGCGCGGGCGGCAAAGGCCTGTTCATCAAGGAACTCGAGGCCGCGATCCTCGCGGGGCAGGCGGATCTCGCGGTGCATTCGATGAAGGACGTGCCGGCGGCGCTCCTGGACGGGATGGCGATCGCCGCGGTGCTCGAGCGTGCCGATCCGCGCGACGCCTTCGTCTCGAATCTTCATGCGTCCTTTGCAGATCTGCCGAAGGGCGCGCGGGTCGGCACGTCAAGCCTGCGCCGGCAGTGCCAGCTGAAACACACGCGGCCGGATCTGGAGATCGTCGTACTGCGCGGCAATGTCGAGACGCGCCTGCGAAAACTCGACCACGGCGACTTCGCGGCCGTCCTGCTTGCGACCGCGGGACTCGAACGCCTGGGACTCGGCGAACGCATCCGCGAGCGGATCGCTCCGGAACGAATGTTGCCTGCTGTTGGCCAGGGCGTGATCGGCGTCGAATGCCAGTCCAGGGACTCGCGCGTCCGCTCGTTGCTCGCGCCGCTCGATCATCCCGCCACGCGCCGTTGCCTCAATGCAGAGCGCGCGCTCGCCGCACGGCTCGGCGGCAGCTGCCAGTCGCCGATCGCGGGTTACGCGACGCAGGCCGGCGATCGGATCGAATTGCGCGGACTCGTCGGAATGCCGGACGGCAGCAGGGTGATCGCCGACCGCATCGGGGGTCCCGCAGACGATGCGGTGAAGCTCGGCACGGCGCTCGCGGAGCGCCTGCTCGCTGCGGGCGCGGAGGCCATGCTGAAGTCACTCGCGATGGAAGCTGGTCGCTGACATGGGGCGGCTGACTGGCATCGGCGTGCTGGTGACGCGGCCCGAGCATCAGGCCCATCACTTATGCCAATTGATCGCGGCCGAGGGCGGCACGCCCGTGCGTTACCCGGCGCTATCGATCCGGCCGCGCGCGGACCGCGCCGCGGTGCGCGCCGCGATCGGGCCCGCGGATCGCTATGATCTCGTGATCTTCATCAGCGCGAATGCCGCGCGTTTCGGCGCGGATCTCCTGGAACAGCGCCGCGACATCAAGCTTGCGGCACTGGCCCAGCCGACTGCGTCCGCGCTGAACTCCGCGGGCTATCGCGTGTCGCTGATGCCGGCGGAAGGCGCCGACAGCGAGTCGCTGCTCGCAATGCCGCAACTTGCGCACATGAGCGGCCAGCGCGTGCTGATCGTGCGCGGCGTCGGCGGCCGCGAACTGCTCGGCGAAGTGCTGACTTCGCGTGGCGCGCAGGTGCAATACGCCGAGGTCTACACCCGCGAGCCCGCCCGACCTGCTGCGGACGCCCAGGTACAAGTGGAGCAGCTCTGGCGCCAGGGCGGCGTCCGCGCCTACTCGGCGACGAGCGCGGAACTGCTGGAGGCGCTGGTCGGCATCGTTACGCCGCGTTGCCGCGAGCTGATGGACTCGACGGCACTGCTGACCGGTTCGCGCCGCGTGGCGGATGCCGCCATCCGGCTTGGACTCGGCTCGCCGCTGATCCTTGCCGATGCACCGGACGATGCCGCGCTCGTCAGCGCCCTGATCCGCTGGCTCGGCACCGCCCAGGCCTGATTTGGTGCCTGATTTGGTGCCGGGTCGCAATTCCGCAGTTG
>JBATEA010000169.1:0-1658 GCA_049663745.1 Steroidobacteraceae bacterium
TCGAAGTCGTGAACCGGCACCTGTCGCGTAAAGCTCTCGTGGTCGGTGATCCGGTCGAATCGGTGCCTGCGGCCAAATGTCGTGTGGCGGTTTGCCTTCAGGATTCTTGACAGCAGGGCGCGCTGTATCCGCATCGGATCCCGCAGTGCGACGGCGATCCTGCGGCCTTCGATGAGCAGGACGCAGCGCAAGTGCAGCCCGATCAGCAGATTTGCGAGCCTGGCCCGCAACAACCGCCATGGGCGCCATGCTGTGTCGCGCACGAAAGGTGCGAACATCTGCGACACGACACCGCGCGGGTAGGCCCTGTCCGGAATGCCGACCGCCCCTACCGCCCGGTCCCGCGGCAGAGACCAGGTCCCGAAGAGCAGATCCCATACGACGGTCGTATTGCTGAAATTGCAGGCGGCGCGCCGCGGGTCCTGGGCGTGATGCCAGCGATGCAGCTCGGCGCCGGCGATGCAGTAGTTGAGCCAGCCATAGCGCAGCCGCACATTGCTGTGCTGAAAGAAGCCGTTGACTGCGTAGATCAGCAGATAACCAGCCATCACGGCCGGGGCCACGCCAAGCAGCAGGAATGGCACCGTGTCCAGACACCAGTGCAGCAGCTTCTCCAGGGGATGAAAGCGGCCGACATTCAGCGAGTACAGGATGTCCGGTGAGTGGTGCACCTCATGCAGTCGCCACAGGAAGCCATATCGATGACAGGCGCGATGCAGCCAGTAGCGCGTGAAGTCGACAATGAGCAGCATGCAGACGAGCTGCGCGGCGAGCGGCCAGCGGTGCGGCCACCAGCGGCTTGCAATGTGGGCATGCGTCCAATCGGATACGAAAAACACGCTCAATGCCGTCAGCGCCTGCGGCAGGACGACCTGTACCAGCGTGATGAACACGGTGTCTGACTTCAGGTCGGCCGCTCGCGGTCGCCAGGCCGGACGTTCCGCATCGCGCTTTTCCAGCGCCATGATCATGACGACGACGATGGCAACCGGCGCATAGACCGCCAATTGCAGCGGCGCGCCCGCGCCCAGCAGAGCACTGAAAGCTGCGATCGAACCCGACATCGACAGCGGAAACCAGAGATAAGGCACGACTTGCGATTTCATCTTGCAACCCTCCGGCACAGGAAATGACGGCCAGGATCACTCGGCCAGCTCGTAACCCTTGTCACTCAAGCAGGCCTTCATGCCCTCCTCGTAGGTCGAATTCAGCTTGTGATTCACGCGAGCGAGCTGGACGGCGGCGCCAATCGCCCCGAAGAGGATTCCGGCCCTGTCACTGATCTCGGACGTGGCCGCAAAGGCCGCATCGTTGGCACGCTTGCCGCATTCATCGGCATCGGCCTCGCTGACCTCGGCCGGCGGCTGGTATGGATAGTCGTGGTAATGCCCGTACTTATTCGGCGCCTTCGGAGTGCTTGCGCAGGCGGCCAGAAGCAGAGCCAGGGCACAGCTGGAGATGATCAAGTGCTGGTTCATGGACGATTCCTCCCTCGCAAAATTGCGGGGGGATGATCCATGGAAGGCCGGCGCACAGTCCTGATGGCGGCCTTAGGTCAGGCTGATCTTTCGCTGATTGGCTCCCTGCGGGGTACCAGGCCGCCGGATCCCGGGCAATTCATGACCCCGGCCCTGGACCGGCCCGAAAATGACGCCAAC
>JBATEA010000170.1:0-2789 GCA_049663745.1 Steroidobacteraceae bacterium
GGCCATGACCAGGTAGACCAGGAATACCGCGAGCAGCATCGTGAATTGCAGCGAACGGAACGAGTCCTTCATGTCTTCGCTCTGGCCACTGACCGCCGCCGTCGTGCCGACCGGCATTTCGATTCCCGCGACGATGGTCTGCAATTCCGCTACCGCGGAGCCGAGGTCGCCGGTGGCGAGGTTTGCAGTCACGACCGCGACGCGCTGCTGGCGCGTCCGGCGGATCTCGGCCGGACCGGTCGCGACGACCACGTCCGCGACCGCCGAGAGCGGAACCGGGCGGTCGCTGCCCGGATTGACGATCAGCGAGCGGATTTCGTCGACTGACGAAGCACGCGTGTCCACGCTGCGTACCAGGACGTCGATCTTCTTCTCGCGCAGCTTGTATCGGGTCGCGACACTGCCGCGCACGCTGGAGACGATCCGGTCGGCGAACTCGCGGACGGTGATGCCGAGCTGCGCAGCGCGCTCCTGGTCGAAGACGATCTGGATTTCGGGGTTGCCGGCCTCGACCGTCGACTTGATGTCGCTGAATGTCGGGCTCGCCTGCATGCCGAGGCGCACTTGTCCGGCAACCAGCCGCAGGCGGTCGAGCTCGTAACCGGTGATCGTCACTTCGAGCGGTGACGCGAAGCTGAACAACGCGGGCCGGCTGAACTGGTACTGGACACCTGCAAGGGAATCGAACCTGGCGCGCAGCGCATCGATCACCGCGGGTTCGTCGTCGGGGCTGGTATCCGGCTTCAGGCTGACCGACAGCCGCCCGGTGTTCTCGCCGGCATCGGTCGGGCTGGCGTCCAGGCGGTTGCCGGTGCCGGTAACGGCGTAGGTCAGCGCGACTTCCGGCAGTTCCATCGCATAGCCTTGGGCTGCCGCGATCGCATGGTCGGTCTGCTCGAGTGGCGTGCCGGGTGCGAGGCGCAGGTCGGCGATGAATTCACCCTGCGACAGCTGCGGGATCAGTTCCGAGCCGAGCCGCGGCACGATCGCCGCCGTCGCCACCAGCACGACGAGTGAGATGAGCATCACCCGGCCGCGATGCCGCAGCGACCAGGCGAGTGCCGGCACGTAGACGCGGGTCACGGCGGCGAAGCCCGACTGGGTCGGGCGTACGGCCCAGGAAAGCAGCCAGGCCATGCGATCCGAGACCCACGCGAACCCCTCCCTCGAGCCCCGCACGATCTTGCCGATGACGCGGCCGGCGCGCCCCGGCTGTCTCTCAGGATCGGCGACAGGCGGCGCTTCGCGGCCTGCCGCGAGCATCGGCACCAGCGTCATCGCGACCACCAGCGAGAACAGGAGCGCAAAGCTGACGGTCAACGCCTGGTCCTTGAAGAGCTGTCCCGCGATGCCCGTGATGAACACCATCGGGAAGAACACGGCCACTGAGGTCAGGGTTGCCGCGGTGATCGCGGTCGCGACCTCGCGCGTGCCGACCTGCGCGGCCTCGAGCCGCGACAGACCGCGCTCACGGTGCCGCACGATGTTCTCGAGCACGACGACCGCGTTGTCCACGAGCATGCCGACCGCGAGAGCTATCCCGCCCAGCGACATGATGTTGAGCGACAGGTCAAAGGCGTACATCAGCACGAATGTGCCGATGACCGAGACCGGGATCGCGATGCCGGTAATCATCGTCGCGCGCGCGTCGCGCAGGAACAGGTACAGGACGAGGATCGCAAGGACGCCGCCGATCAGGGCCGCGTCGCGGACTTCACCGATTGCCGACGATATGAATCGGGACTGGTCGTAAACCAGGCGCAGCTCGCTGCCCGCCGGCAGCGACTTGCCGAGTTCCTCGACGCGATCGCGGATTCCCTTGGCGAGCTGCACCGTGTTCGCATCGCCTTCCTTGTAGACGGCGAGTTCGACCGACTCGCGCCCGTCCACGCGCGTGATTGCCTCGCGGTCCTTGTAACCGCTGGTGACAGTCGCGACGTCGCGCAGGTACACCGGTTTGCCGCCGAGCGTCGCGATGATCGCGTCGGCCATCTCCTGCACCGAAGTGAATTCATTCAGCGTCCGCACCAGGAAGCGCTGCGTTCCCTGCTCCAGACGGCCGCCGGAAAGATTGACGTTTTCCTCGCGCAGCCGCTGCGCAATGGTCTCGATCGAGAGATTGAGCTGGGCGAGTTTTTCCTGGTCGACAAAGATCTGGATCTCGTCCTCGTAACCGCCGCTGACTTTGACCGCCGCGGAGCCGTCGACGGACTCGAGATCCGGTTTCAGCCGGTCGTCGGCGAAGCGGCGCAGCGACTTGAGGCGTTCCACCGTTCCGGTGTCGTTGCCGGCCTGCCTGGCGAAGTCCTTCGTGTCGACGAATGCGAGCCGCATGACCGGTTCGGTGGACGGATCGAAGCGCAGCAGGATCGGCCGGCTGGCCTCGATCGGCAGTTGCAGCAGGTCGATCTTCTCGCGCACGTCGACGCCCGCAAGGTCCATGTCCGTGCCCCAGGCGAACTCCAGGATCACGTCGGCCTGGCCGGCGCGCGACACCGAGCGGACCTGCCTGACGTTCCGGATGATGCCGACGGCTTCCTCGATCGGCCTCGTGATCAGCGTCTCGAGTTCGAGCGGCGCGGCACCGGCAAGGTCGGTGCGTACCGTCAGCGTTGGATACGACAGGTCCGGCAGCAGGTTGAGTTTCAGGCGGGTCAGCGAGACGAATCCGAACAGAATGACCGCGAGGGTCACCATCAGGATGGTCACGCGCCGTCGCGTGGCGAATTCTACGATCTGCATCGCGGGAGCCTCCGCGCGGTCAGCCCGCAGTGACCGCGGGCTTGGTG
>JBATEA010000171.1:0-1585 GCA_049663745.1 Steroidobacteraceae bacterium
CGGGTAGAAGGCCTCGCGGCTGAATCCGCACCGGGCGAAGGCTTCGACGAAACGGTCGAGCGTCGCGGGCCGGACCGCCTCGGCGCCAATGAAAGCGAGGGACCAGGAGGAGAGGTCGAGGGTCGCGCGTTGCTCCGCCGTAGTCTTGCGCACACAGAGATCGTAGGCGAAGTTCGGCCCGCCGGACATCGTTGCGCCGGATTTACTGATCGCGTCGAGCCAAAGGAAGGGATTCTTGAGGAACGTCGCGGGCGCCATCAGGGTGACGGTCATGCCGGAGAAAACCGCCGTCAGGACACCGCCGATGAGTCCCATGTCGTGGTACGGCGGAAGCCAGATGACAGCCGTGCTGTTGTCCCGGACCTCGAAGGCGCAGCTGATCGCGCGCGTATTTTCGATGAGGTTGGCGTGACTCAGCATGACGCCTTTCGGCCGGCGGGTGGAGCCGGATGTGTACTGGATCATCGCGAGGGAATCCGGGGCGGGATCGTGCTCGACCCAGCCCGCGGCGCGGGCGTCGGCAATTTCGTCCGTGGCAAGCCACGGAATCCCCGGGGTCCAGCCAGCCATCGCCTTGAACTGGGCGATGGTATCCGCGGTGCTGAGTGCAACGGACGCGCCGCAGTCGACGGCGAGCGCCTCGAATCGATCGCGCGTCCGGTAGCGCGGCTGGTAGGTAGGAACGGCGACGCAGCCCGCGTAGAGCGCGCCGAAGAACGCCGCAATGAATTCGAGGCCGGGCGGATACGCAAGTATGACGGGCTGGCCCGCGAGTTCCATTCCCTGAAGGCACGCGGCGATCGCGCGGGCGCGGCGGTCGAGTTGCGCGTACGTCATCGCCGTTCGCAGCGACGGATCGTCGGTCGGGCACACGAATGCGGCTTTATCCGAACGCTCGCTGGCGAATCCGCGCAGGCAACGGAGCAGATTCGCGCGGCCGGGCTGCAAGCTGATCCTGGCGCCTGTCCCGGTCTGTACGTCTGGCAGAATGCTTTCCGGCTGCACTGGCACGCCGTGCTTCCTCGGTAACGTCTTCGATGTGGCCGACTGCGTTCCGAGTCTGGCCGAAGAACTACTGGCCCAAGGCTTTCGCCTAACCTGAACGGGGTCCCATGAACTCGTGGGTTCATTATATTCATTCGGCTCGACAGAGCCAGTGGACGGGCAGTCGTTCCAATCGGCGTTTCGGGTCGCAGTCTTCTCTGGTTCGCCGACGTCTGGCACAGTGTCAGGAAGCACTGGTGCGTCGAGGCCCTGCGGCTGATCCGTGCGCGCAGGGTCACGCTCTTCGTATCGTGAGGAACGGGTTGGAATGAAATACCCCCCTATGGAACCTGCCGCGTTATCGGCGCGGGCCGGTCGATGCAGGATCGCCAGGCAGCGGCGCCCACGGGAGCGCGGCCGCACACGGGAATCATCGTTATGACAGCCCGGCTGGCCGGAAACGTCGCGCTCGTGACAGGTGCCGCTCGCGGCATCGGCCGCGCGATCGCAGTCAAGCTCGCCACGGCGGGGTGCGACGTCGCCGTCAATTACTACAACAGCGCCCAAGAAGCCGAAGTGCTGTGCCGGGAGCTCCGGGCGC